>CAINTF010000272.1 GCA_903853285.1 uncultured Acidimicrobium sp.
AACTCTGCAATTTGTTCTGGCACTGTGCCGGTGTATCCATCGGATGACTCGGTTGCACCGATGATCAAGTCGACAGGACCCATCTTCTTAATTGCTGCTGCAAGAACTTTTGCAGTCGTCAACGCATCAGAACCAGCAAGAACTGGATCGCTCACAAGCACACCCTTGACTGCGCCCATTGCAAGTGCAGTGCGCATGCCGGACATTTCGCCGTTAGGCGCCATCGACACAACACTCACTTCACCACTGCCTGCAGTAGTCACAAGTTGCAACGCCATCTCGACGCCGTAACCGTCAGACTCATCCAAGATGAGTTTGCCGTCACGCTTGAGTGCGTTGGTGGCGCTATCGAGAGCACCTGGGGTGGCTGGGTCGGGAATTTGCTTGACGCATACGACGATATTCATGCCTCCATTGTTACCGATGCGTAAGGCTTTTACCCAACCCGAAGCCATGGAATATATATCTGTGACACGAGTTACCAGTAGCCGGCGGTAAAATTTATGCCTTGCGTATTCTGCTGATTGTCAACTCGTTTGCCTCTTCGGTAACGCCCCGAAATACGGTGCTCGTGCACCAGCACCTGGCCAAAAACCACGACGTACAGGTGGTCGAAACCAACGAGCGAGGTCACGCCACCCGTTTCGCCCAAGATGCAGCCGCCCGTGGTCTTGACTGCGTCGTTGCGTTTGGTGGAGACGGCACGCTGAACGAAGTCGCCACTGGCTTGGCCGGCAGTGATACCGCGCTTGCCATGTTGCCGGGTGGATCGACCAATGTGTTTGTGCGCTCACTTGGCATTGCCAACGAACCAATGGTTGCTCTTACTCAACTCACCGCCGGCATGGAACGCAACGAAATCGAACGTGTCAGCCTTGGCAAAGCAAACGGTCGCTACTTTTGTTTTCACGCTGGCATCGGATACGACGCAGCGGTCGTCGAGCAGGTTGAGCGAAGGTCTTCGCTGAAGCGGCTAGTTGGTCAGCCGTTGTTCGCGTATGCCGCGATGCAAGCATGGTTTGTTTCGTACAACCGCAAATACCCTCACTTCACTCTCGAAATTGATGGCCGACATATTCCTAACGCGTTTTTTACCGTGGTGCTCAACACCAACCCGTACACCTACGTTGGTAAGCACGCCATCAACCTTGCACCAATGGCTGCGCTTGAGAAGAAGCTGACGGTCGTCACCTTCCGCAAAATGACTACGCCGCTGATCATGAAAACTCTGTACGGCGCGCTGCGGGGCGACGGTGTGCATCCTTCATCGCGAGTTGATGTTGCAACCGATGTAGAAAAAGTTTCATTGAGTTTCCCTGCACCGTTTCCATACCAACTCGATGGCGACTACCTAGGTGAGACGACTTCACTCGAGATTGAGCACTGCCCCGCTGCATTGTTGCTGGTGCGACCAACTATCGATTTCTAGTTATCGATTTCTAGTTATCGATTTCTAGCGATTACTTCAAGTGCAACATCAGGCTTGTTAGTGCACAAGCCGTCGATGCCCCATTCAAGTAATTCAGCCATTCGCACAGGATCATCAATTGTCCACGTGTTGACACTCAGACCATGCAAGTGCATCGTGTCAACCAC
>CAINTF010000273.1 GCA_903853285.1 uncultured Acidimicrobium sp.
CTACGGCACGCGCATCAATTTCATCATCGCTTTGCACCAAATAGTCGGCACCTTCAAGGTCGCCACTGAGCAACACTGCAGTTGCTCGAGGTATGGCCTCAATTACCGAGGCTCCAAGTCGAATCACCTGGTCACGAATGGCATCAACTTCTTGATGAAACGTTTTACGTAATTCGTCCATTGGTCAACTTTCTTTCAAAAAATCTGCTGAACGGCAGATTTGCTACACGTAAAACCTACACGCACGAGGTAAAACCCGTCTGAACGTCAGATTACGAACAAGTTAACCGCTTTATCGGACTTGGGTTTGCACGACCCAGTCATGCAGTTTCCGTTGGGCATCCACAGTAAGACCAGGGGCCCCGGCCCGCACCCACGAATTATCGGCATGCAAGTCAAAATGGGCAGCCTCGTCATCCACCAAATAACCCAGCACTTTGTCGAGCCACATACGGTGCTTCGGATGAGTCAGTGGCACCAATGCCTCAACGCGTCCATCCAAATTTCGACCCATCATGTCGGCAGAACCAATGAGGTGCAGTGGTTCGTTGTTGTCGTAGCCATGCTCAAAACGATAAATACGTGAATGCTCGAGATACCGACCAAGAATGGATCGAACTCGAATATTTTCTGACATGCCAGCCACACCGGCTCGTAGACAGCAGATCCCTCGCACAATTATTTCGATCTGCACACCGGCGTTACTCGCCCGATAAAGCGCCTCGATAACCGTCTTATCCGATATTGAGTTGATCTTCATCGTGATTCGTCCATCAACCCCAAACGTTGCCTCTTTGTCGATGAGGTCAACAATGCTGTTGCGCAGTCGATGAGGTGCCACCAACAATGTCTGATAGTCGGGCTCATGGCCGTAACCAGTGAGATAGTTGAACAACTCGGTGACATCCGAACCAATCGCGTCTTCGCAGGTAAAGAAACCGATGTCCTCGTACATGCGCGCGGTAGTTGAGTTGTAGTTTCCGGTACCCATGTGCACATAACGGCGCATCTTGTCTGGGTCGTTACGCACCACCAAAATACATTTGGCGTGAGTTTTAAGACCAACAAGACCGTACGTCACATGTACTCCCGCGTACTCAAGTTCTTTTGCCCACGACATGTTGCGGGCTTCATCAAAACGGGCCTTCAATTCGATCACAACAGCAACCTGCTTGCCCATCTCGGCAGCACGGATGAGGTGTCGTGCAATCGAGCTGTCTCCAGATGTGCGGTACAACGTCATCTTGATTGATTGCACGAGCGGATCGAGCGCAGACTGCTTTACAAACTCTTCAACTGAAGAAATGAACGATTCATGCGGATGATGCACGAGTAATTGACGCTCACGAATAACGCTAAAGATTGACCGTTCGTTTTCTTCCGCAGCTGCCAAGCGACCAGCAGTAAGCGCAGGCCAAGGCTTAAATCGCAAATGAGGCAAGTTGAGATTAGAGAGTTGCATCAACGCACTCAAGCCAACCGGGGCATGATGCACCGTGACATCTCCAGCCTCAAGTTCGAGTTCGTCGATCAGTAGGTCAAGCACTTCCTGCGACATTCCGTTGGACACTTCGAGGCGCACAGCCCGACCAAAGCGACGGCGCCGCAATTCCATCTCGACAGCTGCCAACAAGTCTTCTGCATCTTCGTCGTCAACCGAAAGGTCGGCATTGCGGGTCACTCTAAACGTGTGGCACTGCTCGATTGTCATTCCCTGAAACAGGCGACTCAAGTTTGCACTCACCACATCTTCGAGCAAAACAAACCTGTTGCTGTCGGGCAATTGTAAAAATCTTGGAAGCGTTGGTGGAATCTTTACGCGAGCAAATCGTTGCTCTTGGGTGCGCGGGTCAAGCGCAATGACAGCCAAGTTGAGTGCCAAGTTTGAAATATATGGAAACGGGTGCGCTGGGTCGACCGCGAGCGGTGTGAGCACTGGGAAGATGCGAGTTTCAAACATTGTCATCAAAAACTCGCGATCAATATCGGTTACTTCACCCCAACCGAGAATTTGGATGCCGTTGCTCGCAAGTTTTGGCAAAAGGTCTTGGTTATAGACGTCTTCCAACTGTTCAACGAGTTGTTGCACCTGCCGAATTATCTCCTGAAGTTGCTGACGCGGCGTACGTCCATCGGGAGTGACGGCACTGACGTCTGCTGCTATCTGATCTTTGAGCGCAGCGACACGGATTTGATAGAACTCATCGAGATTGCTGCAGAAAATTGCCGCGAACTTGCATCGCTCGAGCAACTCAATCTGTGGGTCTGCAGCGAGCGACAATACGCGTGCATTGAAATCGAGCCAGCTCAACTCCCTATTAATGATTCGTGCATCGATGCCTGAATCGTAAACAGGTGGATCTTTGCTGATGGACTGTTTCAGCAATTGTCGCCAAGATGTCATTGTTGATTTACCAAAACTTCAGATTGGTTTTGCACAAAATTCACACCTGGTCGCGCCGCAGCGCAAGGACACCCTATTGAGCGTCGTTATAGCCGAGTTCCCACTCGACCGAAATACGTTCGCGCTCGGCATCACGGTTGACGCGCTCTTGGTTGCGACGAAACTGTGGGTCGTTACGTGGCAACAACACCAAGCGGGCAAGCACGCGCGCACGAAACTCTTCAAGCAGGTTTGGGTCACCAAAATCGCTGTACACGGCCCAGTGCGGTGACACAGCACCTGTATAGGTGATGCGAGCGTGGCCGCGGGATGGCTCGGTTGCTACTGGGGCTTCAGACATAGTGATAACGATATCGCCAGAAATAGCCCTTTACTAGACTGACTCGCGTGTCAAATAGCGAAAATGCAACAATCGCAGCGCTTGACATAGGCACAAATAGTTTCCATCTCGTGATCGCCAAAGTGGTTGACGGTGGGTTTGAAGTAATTGAGACCGAAAAAGAGACTGTGCGCATCGGACATGGCGCAGGCGACATGAACGAACTTTCTGCCGATGCAATTGACCGTGGTGTTGCATGTTTGGTACGGATGCAGAAAATTGCTGCTTCACACAATGCCGAAATTCGTGCCGTTGCTACAAGTGCCGTACGCGAAGCCAAGAATCGTTTTGAGTTCATCCGCAGAGCCAAAAAAGAAGCACAGATTGACATTGAGGTCATCTCAGGTGTCGAAGAAGCCCGCCTCATCCATCTTGGTGCTTTACATGGTGTTGGCGAACATGAGCGGCCGATGCTGTTGTGCGACATTGGTGGTGGATCGACCGAGATCGTGCTCGGCAATGACGATGAAGTATTGCTTGCTCGTAGTTTCAAACTTGGCGCGGTACGGCTTACCGACCGATTCTTTGGTTCGGCCACCTTGCATCCAAGTGCGGTGAGCAGTTGTCGCTCTCATGTGCGCTCGACACTCATGGTTCTACAAACCGAAGTCACCGAATTTGGTTTTGATGTTGCTGTTGCATCATCCGGCACCGCAGAAACGATTGCACGGCTCATCCAACAACGGTCCGACAATTCGGTACTGAAGACTCTCAATCGCTTTGAGTTCACTCAAGCTCAAATTGCTGAAACAGTGACAATGCTGAGCTCGGTTAACACGGTTGAAGAACGACGCGAAAAGTTTGGGCTCAACAAGAGCCGTGCTGAAATTATCTTGGCCGGCGCAATCATTCTTGAAGGAATCTCATCCGTATATGGCGTTGAGTCGTTTATGTACAGCGACTATGCGCTTCGGGAAGGCGTCATTCTTGACACTCTGCAGCGCCGCGGCCTTGGGCCTGCCACTGGTGACACCGATGCCGCAATGCGCAGTGTGCGCCTACTCGCCGACCGCTGCGATGACCGTCCAGAGCATTCGCAAAACGTTGCCCGCATTGCGCTCGATTTATTTGATCAAGTTTGGGATGTGCTTGGCGTTGCGCAGGCGAACCGCAAGCTTCTGGAGGCTGCGGCTCTGCTCGCCAACGTTGGCGTAGTGATCTCGCACTCCAAGCATCACCTGCATTCCTATTACGTAATCCGCAACTCAGAGCTCGTTGGTCTGAATGATCGCGAGATTGAGATCATTGCTCAAGTTGCTCGCTACCACCGCAAGGGTTTGCCAAAACTCGGCCATCCAGAATTTGCGGCGCTCTCGCAAGAGGATCAAAAACTTGTGAATGCATTGGCAGGCGTCTTGCGCGTTGCGGTTGGTCTTGATCGAACCCAAGATGGTCGTGTCAAAAAAATTACGACGAGTATCAGCGATGGCGAATTGAAAATTGCCTTCACGACGACAAAGAAACTTGACGGCGACTTAAATATCTATGCAGCTATGGAACGTCGCACGCTGCTGGCCGACACAACCGGCCTGAAAGTAAAAGTGCTGGCTAATTAGTTGCTGGACGGAGGAGTGTCGCTCTTTGGAGCGTCGTCCTTCGCAGCACTTGCTTGGCCCTTTTTGAATTCGTTTGTTGCTTGCCCAAGGTTGCGAGCAAGCTTTGGCAAACGCGATCCAAAGAGCAAAGCGACAATAATTAGACCAATAATGAGTTCTGGACCACCGATGCTTCCCATGCGCCCAATATACCACCGCAGGTAGCAACCACTCCAAACAGCCCGATAGGCAGAAGGGGTGCTGGAATGCGTCATCAACATCAGTGAGGGCGGGGACCCCAAAAAGCTTGCTGCATTAGTTGCTGCGCTTGGCGCTGACTTACTCGACCTGCATAGCGATGCAGATCACAACCGCAGCGTGTTCACTCTCGCTGGCACAGATTCTGCACGAGTGCTGACGCGCGAAGCATTCAACATGTTCAACATCAGCAAACACTCCGGTGTACATCCACGAGTTGGCATTGTCGACGTGGTTCCGTTTGTTGCGCTTGAGCCAAGCACGTTTGAAGATGCCATTCATGCACGCAACGAGTTTGCACGTTTCGCCTCTGAAGAACTTGGGGTGCCATGTTTCTTGTATGGACCGGAGCGCACACTTCCTTACATCCGTAAGCACGCATTTGTTGACCTACTCCCCGACTTTGGCTCAGCTATGCCACACCCCACAGCGGGTGCAATATGTGTGGGTGCAAGGCCGATCTTGATCGCCTACAACATCTGGCTGAAAGACTCAACGCTCGAAAAAGCTAAGCAAATTTCAGCTCTTTTGCGCAGTGATTCTGTTCGCACACTTGGACTACAAGTTGGCAAAAGCGCTCAAGTGAGCATGAACCTCATTGATTACGCAGTAACTGGCCCACAGCAGGTGTACGACATTGTTGCTCAACATGCGCAAATTGACCGCGCTGAATTAGTTGGTTTAGTGCCAGCACGCGCACTCGCTGAAATACCTCGCAGCAGATGGAACGAACTTGATTTGAGTGCTGAAAAAACTATTGAGTCAACGATGGCTGCGCGAAACCGCAAACTCGCGAATTAATTACGCAGTTGCGATAGTGCGACTTGATTGAGCGCGCTGACGACGCAAGCGACGACGCTCACGCTCAGAAAGACCGCCCCAGATACCAAACTTTTCGCCATTGTCGAGCGCGTACTCAAGACAGTCATTGCGCACTACACAACCGCGGCAAACCTCTTTGGCTTCGCGGGTTGATGCTCCACGTTCTGGGAAGAACAAGTCTGGGTCGACGCCGAGACAGTTGGCTTGATCTTGCCAGGCTCGGTCTGCGCTCAGCGCTATTTGTTCGTCTTCCACGTAACTTGCCTCCGTTAACTTCTGATGGACTCGAGTTAGTCGCGAGAACGCGCCTACATCGAGGTAATTACAACTGTGTCATTCTGCCAAATTCACAGCCAAAATGCAAATATTCGGGCAATTTCGTCAGTCTTGGATTTTTGATCGCAAACTTCGATCATCACCGTTGTGAAGTTGCACTCGCCGATCGCCCACGCGAAATGTTGCGTTTGTGTTCCAAATAATCAATTAAGACATAGTCACCAAGGGTTTCAGGAGATGTGAAAAACGCACGTCCGCCGTTGATTTTGGTCAATTGTTCGATGAAATGTCGCAAACCATTGTCGGCATCCAACATAAAAGTATTAATCCGAATTGCTTCTTTTGTGCATCGCAATGCCTCACGAAGTGTGATTTCAACTGTCTCACGCACTGGCGGATAATTAAAAAATATCTCGCCCGATGTCATCACGTGCGCTGTTGGCTCACCATCAGTGATCATGATGATCTGTTTGTTGCCTGTCTGGCGTGCAAGCAATTTGCGCGCCAAGGTGAATGCGTGATGCATGTTTGTGCCATACGAGAAGTCCCAACTGACTTCGGGAATACGCTCGGCGGCCAGCTCGCGGGCTGTTGCGCCAAACCCCACAACACCCAAATAATCCCTTGGAAATTGCGATGAAATCAGGTGATGGAGAGCCATCGCCACCTTTTTGGCAGGTAAAAAATTGTCGCGCATTGGCATCGACAACGAAAGGTCGAGCAGCAACACTGTCGATGATCTCGTTGAATGTTCCATTCGTTCGATCTCAAAATCATCTTGCGAAAGTTTGATCGGTAACCCTGGTCCACCGCGACGCAATGCATTGCGCAATGTGCCGTGAAGATCGAGTCGAAAAGAGTCACCGAATTCGTACGGCTTGGTGTCGTTCGCGCGTTCGTGGCCGGTTCCGATCTTGTCGATCTGATGCTGGCCAATCATGTCTTTCGACAAGTTGCCAAACAGATCCTGCAGTGCCTTCGCACCAAGTTGCCTGATGCCTCGTGGAGTGAGTTGGAGTCGTCCGTCGGACTGGTCAATGAGACCAGCGTCCTTCATCATCTGGGTTAATTGCGAGAGCTTCTCTAGCGATTTTGCAGAGTCCTCACCGAGCAGTTCCCGCACTCTGTCCAGGTCTGCCTCTGCCAAAGCAGCCGGATTTGCAGCGTTTTTCATGAGGTTTTCGAGCTGATCCAGCTCTGAGAGTTCTTGCATTGACTGCATCGCCTCGGCAAAGCCCAGAGGGTCTTGGCCCGAAAACTCATAACTTTTTTGCCAGCCAGCCTGCGGAAACATGGACTGCAAGTTCTTTGACAACTGATCCATCTGCCAACGCAAGTCCATATCTTCAAGCAGTTGCTCCGAGAGCTGTTGCATTTGTGCACGCTGCTCAGGAGTCATCGAGTTGAGCATCGCCTGAGCAGCTGCCATTCGTTGCGCCATGATCTCAAGCAGCTCATCGAGCGTTTCTGGATTCTCGGGAAAGAAGTCGCCGAAATTTTTCATGAAGTCTTCGAACTTCGGATCCTCGCCCTGCTGGCGACGCTCAAGCATTGCGTTCAATTCCGACATCATGTCTTTCATTCGTTGCATGTCAGCCGGCGTGAGTTTTTGCATCTCTCCTGACATCTGGTCAAGGTGCTGCTGCATTAATTGCTCACGCAGTTTTTCGATTAATTGCTCAAAACGCAGTTGTGCTTGTTTTGATTGAAAGTCATAGTGCTGAAGTTCGGCGATCTTGCCCGCCAAGTCTGCGGGCAACATGTCAAGACGGAAATTACGTTCCATCGCCGACTGCTCCGCCATTTCTGCACGACGCTGATCGCCAGAATTCTTTGCTTCGGTTGTGTAGTTCTCGATCGCGTGACGCTCTTCGTCTACGACATCGTTCAGTTCGTCTGCAATCTCAGAGAACACGCCGCCAAGATCTCCGCGCTCCTGAATTGACTCACGCTTTTCGCGCAGTCGTTCCATCATTTCGCGCATTCCGGCAATACGGTCGCCGTTCATGTCGCGCATTCCATCTTGCATCAGCTTGCGCAGCGCACTGTTGACATCGCCGTGGTACAACAAATCATCGGCGAGTTCACCCAAGAGTCCTTCTGCGTCAAGATCAAACCCGCGTTGTGAGCCATCCCATCGCGAATACGTGAACTTCGAAGGCATGCGAGAACATTAGTGCTAAACGCTGTAGCAAGACATCGGTCACACCTCTATGCTGAGGCTCAATATGCGCTTCGGAAGAACGTTCATTTTCGTTGACCTCTCAGGGTTCACCAATTACACCGAGAGTTTCGGCGACGGCGCAGCGGCGCAATTGCTCACCCAATTTCGTGGAGTTGCGCGAGCTGTTGGTTCGCACCAGGGCGTTCGCATCGACAAGTACTTGGGTGACGGGCTCATGGCTGTCGCTGTAGAGGCACTCGACGGCATCACTTTCGCACTCGAGTTGCAGCGCCATGCAGTTACTGCTTGTGCACCACTTTCGTTGCGCATCGGTATCGCAACTGGCGACACCATGTTGTTTGAAGGTCAGGACTACATCGGCTACGCACCAAACCTGGCAGCACGTCTCTGCGACGCAGCTGTTGGCATTGGCACGTTGATTCCGGCAGATCAAGCCACAAATTTGCCAGTCGGAGTATTTGCCGTACCGCATGCAGCAGTCAATTTGCCAGGTTTTTCCAAGCCGATTGAGGTTGTATCACTCGCGGGCGAACCAATGATTGACGGCCGTTACGACATCAATGACTTTTGGACTCGTTCGCCGTTTGTTGGCTAGCGAGTTTTTGCTTCGGTAATTGCTGAGCGTTCGCTTCCGAAAATTACGTACGTGAGCGATATGTCGCGCGCGAACCAGATTCATCTTTGTTGAGACGCTTCGAAAGGTGCAGTCCCTCCAACACAAACTCAACTCCACTGGCAATTTGCGCAACAGACTCCGTATTGCCAACTGCCGCAACAACAAGCTCGCGAAGTGGCGGAACTTGATTGAAGAGTTCAACATATTGAGCGGATGCGATGTCTTCTCCGACATGAGCGATCACGCCACCCTCGAACAAAGCAATTACTTCACCGATTTTTGCCGATGACACTCGTTTTTTGAACACTTGCAATACGGCAGCTTTCACAAAATTTTCAAGAATCTGAGACTCACGTCCCTCTTCCATGCTTTCAATTTCAATTTTTCCCGATGTCGATGCAGCAAGCGCAGCAAGATCGCTGACCCGCGGCGCAACATCGGTTTCCCCCACGCGAAGTGCGCGACGCACTGCATTTGCGGCAAGAGTCTCGTAGTTGCTGACCGATAAGCGCACACTCACACCGCTGCGCTGATTGACTTGCGAACTCGATCGCGCAACATGGCTGATCGTCGTGATGATCTCTTCCATGAACTCTGGCCATTGAACGTTCACATCACCAATGGACGAAGACCGCGCTTCCTGACGCACAATGTCCATTTCGGTTGCAACTTCGAGTGGATAATGCGTGCGAATCTGGCTACCGAAACGGTCCTTGAGCGGTGTGATCATGCGGCCGCGATTTGTGTAGTCCTCGGGGTTCGCAGAAGCCACGAGCATGACGTCGAGCGGCAATCGAATTTTGTAACCACGAATCTGCACGTCGCGCTCTTCGAGCACGTTGAGGAGACCAACCTGAATTCGCTCAGCCAAGTCTGGCAATTCGTTGATGGCAAAAATGCCGCGGTTAGTTCGCGGCACAAGGCCGTAATGAATCGTCAATTCGTCCGACAAATAACGACCTTCGGCAACCTTGATCGGGTCGACTTCGCCGATCAAGTCTGAGACCGAAGTATCTGGCGTAGCAAGTTTTTCCCCGTATCGATCGCTCGAATGCACCCACGCGATAGGTGTGTCTTCACCGTGCGCAGCCACCAACTCGCGCGCATGACGTGACACAGCGTTGTATGGATCATCGTTGATCTCACTACCTGCGATGATTGGCATCCACTCATCCAACAAACCCGTGAGTGAGCGAATGATTCGCGTCTTTGCCTGACCGCGCTCTCCAAGAAAAATGACGTCGTGACCTGCGAGCAATGCATTTTCAAGTTGCGGCATCACAGTGTCTTCGTAACCAAGCACTCCTTCAAACAATGGAAGGCCTGCGGCAATCCGTTTAACTGCATTGCGACGAAGCTCTTCTTTGACTGGCAGAGATTGCCACCCCGACGCCCGAAGCGTGCCGATGGTGGTAGGAAGATTTGCTGGTTGTGTGTTCGCATGAGCCATGCGCGGAGGTTACTTGCTGGACTTCTGAGCGCGCATAGCGAAGAATTTCTCATTGGAAATACGCAATATGCTGAGCGAATGAGCACACATCAAACAACTCAATCTCAGCAAGTCGCGGTCGTCACAGGAGCTAACTCCGGCATCGGTCGGGCCACTGCAATTTACTTAGCGCAGCAGGGTTACAGAGTGTTCGGCACTGTGCGCAGTCTCGACAAAGCAGCCAAGCTTTTGGCTCTTGCCGAAAAACTCAGCGTGAGTATCGAACTTGTTGAGATGGATGTCGCTGACGATGCATCCGTGCGACAAGGATTTGCCGATATTTTTCGCGCAACACCACGCATTGATGTGCTTGTGAACAATGCGGGCATCGGCGGCAACGGTGTTACTGAAGAAACAACACCTGAGCAATATTTTGATTCGTTCAATGTCAATGTCGTTGGTGTTGTGCGTTGCACGCAACAGGTGTTGCCACACATGCGCGAAGCAAAGAGTGGTTCGGTTGTCAACATTTCGTCAATCGTTGGTCGTATCGCTGCTGTTGCGCAATCGCCGTACGTCACTTCTAAGTGGGCACTTGAAGGGCTCACCGAAGGTCTTGCACATGAAGTCGCACCGTTTGGTATTCGTGTCGTCATGATTGAGCCAGGCATCACTAAATCGTCAATTTTTATGAAAAATCTTGAAGCTCCAAATGCGAGCGGTGCATACGACGCGCATTACCGCCGCATGTTGCAGTTTTACGCCGCAGGCATTCCACATGCGACCGACCCAACCGAAGTTGGAGCACTCATTCATCACGCCATCACCACCGATACCCCTCAATTGCGATACCCGTGTTCGTGGGGTGGTTCAGAATTTATTGAGGGTCGCGCAAAAATGAGCGACGCCGATTGGATCACACTCGGAGCAGTCGAGAACGACACGGATTACGAAAAAGCCTTTAAAAAGGCTTTTGGAATTGACATATCTCAAAGTTGACAAGTTTGGTCGGGTTTCCGATATGCTGACCGCCCCATAGCAAGTTGCCTCATGAGGCAACCAAATCAAGGAGCCATTCATGTCAGTTCGTCTCGGAGACATCGCCCCAGACTTCACCGCCCAAACCACCCAAGGCGAGATCAAGTTTCACGACTGGCTCGGCGACTCGTGGGGTGTGTTGTTCAGTCATCCAAAAGATTTCACACCGGTCTGCACCACCGAGCTTGGCTATGTCGCCAAGATCAAGCCAGAGTTTGACAAGCGCAACGTCAAAGTGATCGGCCTCTCTGTCGACAGTGTTGAGTCGCACGAAAAATGGGAAAGCGACATTGGTGAGACACAAGGTACGCCAGTTAACTTTCCGATGATCGGCGACCCAGACCGCACGGTGAGCAACTTGTACGACATGATTCACCCAAACGCTAATGACACGATGACCGTGCGCAGCGTGTTTGTTGTTGGCCCAGATAAAAAAGTGAAACTCACCATCACTTACCCAGCCTCAACCGGCCGCAACTTCGACGAAGTGCTTCGCGTCATTGACTCATTGCAACTCACTGCAAAGTTCAAGGTTGCAACACCAGCCAACTGGACAGATGGCAAAGACGTCATCATCGGTGCTGCAGTTACTGATGAAGAAGCCAAAACACTTTTCCCAGGTGGCTGGAAGACAATTAAGCCATACTTGCGAACATTGGCGCAGCCAAAGTAAACGCAAGACAAATTTAGTAATTTCTTACCTATCACAGGCTCTTTAGGTAAGAAGTGATTTTAGTAAGAAATAGACTGAGGGGCATGAACAACCCCTCAGTCACTTTTCCTCCTCCGATTGCGAACTCAGACTCGGCGGCTGCACGCGCAACAAACGTCAGCAAGATCTACGGCCACGACGACAGCGAAGTTCGTGCGCTCGACAATGTGTCGGTGGAGTTCGAAAAGGGCAAATTCACTGCCATTATGGGGCCAAGCGGTTCTGGTAAATCAACACTCATGCATTGCATGGCTGGGCTCGATGAGATGACTAATGGTTCGGTCACTATTGATGGCATTGATGTCGCAAGTTTGAAAGACAAAGACCTCACCAAACTTCGCAGAGACAAAATTGGTTTCGTGTTTCAAGCGTTCAACTTGGTTCCGACGCTGACAGCAGATGAAAACATCCGACTTCCGCTTCTCCTTGGCAACAACAAAGGCAACGAAGAATGGATCCAGAAAGTAATCAATACGGTCCATTTGCAGGATCGTTTAAGCCACCGTCCAAGCGAACTTTCCGGTGGACAACAACAGCGCGTAGCTGTTGCTCGCGCGCTTGCTAGTGAGCCAGCAATTATTTTTGCGGACGAACCAACTGGAAACCTCGACTCAACTACCGGAAACGAAATTCTTTCGTTCATGCGCAAAGCAGTGGACGAATTAGGACAGACGATCGTGATGGTTACTCATGATCCCGTCTCTGCCAGTTACGCAGACCGCATCGTGTTTTTGAAGGACGGAAAAATTGCTGGTGAGCTACTTGAACCAACACCAGAACTCGTGCTTGATTACATGAAGCAATTAGGCCACTAAGCCATGTGGCGCATTGCCCTTAAAGGCATCCTTGGCCGCAAGGCACGCTTAGTTCTTACTTCCCTTGCAGTCATTTTGGGCACAGCATTTCTGTCTGGGACCGCCGTATTTTCTGCAACGTTGAACCAAACATTCGACAACTTGTTTAGCGATGTATTTCGCAATGTTGATTCCTATGTTCGATCGACCCAAGTCATTGAAGCCGACTTCGGGCAGCAGGAGCGTCAACGAATACCTGTCGAACTGGTAGATGTCGTCAAGCAAGTGCCCGGAGTTGCCGATGTGCAGGCAGACGTTCAGGCCTTTGCTCGAATTATTGGAAAAGATGGCAAGCCACTCGGGACCGAAGGCAATGGTCCTCCAACATTCGGAAGTGTTGGCCAAAAATTTAAAGGTGCATTGTGGTCAATTAGTGAAGGTCGTTTCGCAGCAGGTCCAACGGAGGTTGTCCTCGATGAAGCCTCCGCAAAAACTGGAAAGTTTGTAATCAACGACAAAGTAAAGGTTGTTGCTCAATCTGGCAGTCGCGAATTTACTTTGGTCGGAATTGCTTCATACGGTGACGTGCGGTCGCCGGGCGGAGCAACGTTTGCGCTTTTCGATCTTGCAACAGCGCAGGAATTTTTGGCGAAACCTGGATTCATTGATGACATTTTGGTTTCCGGAGATGGTTCTCTCTCGGATACGGAATTAGCGATGGCCATCAATCAGGCAATCCCTGACACATACAAAACCGAAACATTGACTGGTGCGGAGATCACAAAAGAAACGCAAGATCAGATTGGCACTGCCCTCAGTTTCTTCGGCATTTTGCTCTCCGTATTCAGCTACATCGCACTCGGTGTTGGCAGTTTCGTGATTTATAACGTGTTCTCCATCAGCGCCGCACAACGCCAGCGCGAAAATGCACTTCTTCGAGCAATTGGCGCATCAAAGAAGCAGGTAACTCGTGCAATGTTGATCGAGTCAGTCGTGGTTGGTTTATTTGGTTCGACAGTTGGATTGATCGCTGGTATCGGACTTTCAAAAGCTCTCAGCGCATTACTGAAAGCCGCCAGTATCGATTTACCAAGTGGTGGACTTGTGGTTCCGCGTTCAGCAATCATCAACACCATCGTGATTGGCCTCATTGTCACCGTCGCCTCAGCATGGCTACCAGCACGCCGTGCCGGCAAAGTTCCTCCACTTGCTGCAATGCGTGAAACGGCAATCGAATTTGTTGCTCTTTCCCGCCGACGCACGATTTTCGGACTTGTCCTCATCGCCCTTGGCGCTGCTTCTATTGTCGCCGTCACCAATGGCGCGAGCAAAACGTTGCTTGGTGTTGGAATTCTATTTTTCTTTTCCGGCACCATCACACTTGGCCCAGTGATTGCTCGACCAGTTGCGTTGTTATTGGGCAAGCCTGCAGAAAAATTCCGTGGAGTTACAGGAACCATGGCTCGCCAAAACAGTGCTCGCAATCCTAAACGGACTTCGCGTACTGCTGCTCCAGTGCTCATTGGAGTCGCGCTTGTAACCGCAGTTGCAGCACTTGCAGCAAGTATTAGCTCGCAAATTGACGGAGTATTCACGCAACAATTCAAAGGCGACTACGCGATTAATACCACTGCTCGAGGATTTGGCGGACTCAGCCCTTCGCTTGCCGATGACATCAATGTGATGCCTCAAGTGCAGCGCGCGACTGGAATTGGTCGGCTCACTGTAAAAATCGATGACAAGGGTCAGTTCCTTACCACCATCAATCCAGCAACCGTTGAAGGTGTTTTCGATATTGGACTCATATCCGGTTCGTATGCAGATCTCACTGCAGAAACAATTTTCGTTTCACAAAAATATGCAAACAACCATGCCACGAAACTTGGTGACACCATCCAGGTCACACTTGCCGATGCCCAAATAAAGACACTTAAAATTGCTGGAATTTATACATACGACGAGATTGCCGGAAAATACACCGTAAGCAGAGATCTCATAAAAGATTCGTCAGTTATTTCATTCGACCTTGGTGTATTTATAAAACTAAAACCAGGCGTGAGCGATAAGTCTGCGCGCAGCGAACTTCAGGCTGCTGTCGACAAATACGGACAAGGAACGTTGCTTTCAAAGCGCGAATACATCGACTCACAGTCTGGAAGCATTAATACCCTTCTTGGGCTGATCTACGGTCTACTTTTCTTGTCGGTCATCATTGCTGTGGTCGGAATCATCATCACGCTGCTTCTCTCGGTATTCGAGCGTCAACGCGAAATAGGTCTGTTGCGCGCTGTAGGCATGACGAAGGGCCAGGTTCGCACCACCGTTCGCTGGGAGAGTGTCATCACGTCACTTATTGGCGCAGTAGTGGGGATCTTGCTGGGTGTCGGACTTGGTTGGGTCATTGTGTACGCGTTGCGCGACCAAGGCCTATCGTCGTTCTCTGTGCCCATTGGGTCAACTGTGTCAATTTTGATTATGGCTTTCATCATTGGAGTACTTGCTGCTGTATATCCAGCATGGCGCGCAACCCGTGTCAACCTGCTTGCCGCAATCACCACTGCGTAATGAAGCCATCCGAGATCACCCCAGAGATGCTGCAGTTTTTGCAAGATCGACATCTTGCAACCCTCACAACACAACGACTGGATGGCTCGCCCCATGTTGTCGCCGTTGGTTTTAGCTACGACGCTGCAACGTGCCGAGCACGCGTGATCACTTTTTCAACTGCGCAAAAAGCGCTCAACGCTGCGCGAGGCGGACGAGCAGCAGTTTCGCAAGTCGACGGAGGACGTTGGCTCACACTTGAAGGCACTGTGCGCCTAGCAACGATGGAAAATGACCCAGACGAAGTGCGTCGAGCTGTTGCTGGATATGCGCAGCGTTATCAAGATCCCAAGGAGCGAGACAATCGTGTCGCAGTGATCATTGATGTCGACCGCATTATGGGCCGGGCTTAGTTTTTTAACTAGCCAACATCGCGAAGCGAAATAATTTCATTCATAAACTGCTTAGCGGCAGGATGACTGTCGCCCATGCTTGCATCGCGCTCAATGTATAACGGCGTGAAGTTTGGTCGCACGAGCGGCTCGTGTGTTGTTTGACAACCTGCGCACCAATACAAAACACGATTTGCTTCTCCGTGGTGATTGACCTTCACTACGTCACCGCAACGTGCGCATGATTTACCCTGTCGACCATAAATGGCCAGATTGTCGGATGATGCATCGGCATTTTGCAACATTTCATGAGCAAGCGTCAGCAATTCTCGACACTCTGCACGCTTGAGTGTGCCAATGTTTGCCCATGGGTGCATCTCGCACGCCCACAAAATCTCGCAACGAAACACATTGCTCACTCCGCGAACAACTCGTTGATCAAGAAGTACATCCGCAACTGTTTCGTCGCGCTCTTCGTACTCCATCATTCGATCGACAGCTTCTTCAATATCGGCATCAACCAGTGTGAGATCCGGTCCAAGTTTGCCAAGAATTGGGTGACGTCGAGGATCAAAGTCGTGATACACGTCGATCTCCGGCGTATTAAAGCAAACTGCAACCCAGTCTTGAACGTCAATTAACACATCTGCTTTTGCCGCGTCTTTACGCCATTCAACTCCATTGCGATACACATCCCACGAACTCGAAATTTTCATTCGGGTGTTCAGCACAATGCCGTTGTCCCAAATGATTTCAATGCTCTTATCGAGATTGCGAACTTCTTCTATGGTCCGACCCACTTGAGGCATGATGCTGTCCATATGAGGTGCTTCAAATCGGACCATCTTTTTGCCCAACAATGCAGTACGTAACGCCGCTGCGTTGTGTTGAACCTTATGACCGATGAGCACGAGTAAAGATTATTCACACCGCTCACCCGAGTGAGGGATATACCGTTAGTTTGAACGTTGTGAATGAAAATCTTGGCAACAATGAGCTTGACGTAGATCAAGATGACGCAATGGTTCGACGTGCGGCTCAGCGATACGGCACAGTCGGCGCAATGTTGGCTGGTGGGATGCTGGTCTTTGACAAATTGCTTGGTCGTAAACCAAAAGAAGAGGCAGCAGTAGTAATTGAAGCTGCGAGCGAGCCAGGCAACATCGATGACAACGGCATCACGCTTGTTGTCGATGCCAACACGACGGTCGTTTCACCCCCGCCACATCTCCGTCGACACGACGCATTGAGCGGTCCGCGAATTGTTCGAAAGCGGAGAAAACCCAACCCCGATAAGGGTTTGTAGCCCTTAGGGCAGTTGCCCCACAGAGGCCAATGCAAGTCTGATTAAGCGGTCGTGACCACTCGTCATTTCTTTACGCATTTGTTCGCTCACCGCTTGTTCTGGTGAAAACCATCCGAGATCTAGCGCTTGTTGACTCGGTTGACAGTCTCCCGAAACCGGCACGACAAACGCAAGACTCACGGCGTGATGTCGTGGGTCATGAAAACCGCTGATGGATGGATCTGGA
Organism: uncultured Acidimicrobium sp.; assembly: GCA_903853285.1. Lineage (GTDB taxonomy): Bacteria > Actinomycetota > Acidimicrobiia > Acidimicrobiales > Ilumatobacteraceae > UBA3006. Next base: position 16,917 of record CAINTF010000273.1, read on the forward strand.
AAATACTCAACGACCGTAAAAGGGGCTGGCTCTGGCGGAATGTTGGGCAGTGCAAGCGGTCCAAGATCTTTTTCGAGGTGTCGGAGTAGTGCTTCTCTAATGCGTTCGCCTAAAAGAACTCGACCAGACACGACCGTACGGCTGATACTGCCGTCTGGTGCTTGGCGTAACAGCATGCCAACCGACGTGACCTGACCCATGTCATCAACCCGCACTGGCACAGCGTCTACATATACAAGAGGCACTTGACCGCGCACCTGATCCAGGGCATTTGGGTCCAGCCAGTTTGTTTTGATATCGATTTGATCGCTCACCATTTCTATTGTCACAGATGTAGGCCGTCCGCCGTGGAATACCTATTCATGTCACAATGAATGCGTGACAAAACAACAAACTGCTGCAACAAGTGCCAGAATCATGGCCACATTTTTATTGTCAGCAGGGGTAATGCATTTCGTCAATCCAACCGTTTTTGACAACATTGTTCCCCCTTGGTTACCGCCAGGCGAACGCTTTTGGACGTACATCAGCGGTGTTGGTGAACTCTGTATCGGATTAGGCCTACTCAAGAAGTCGACTCGTCGGCGTGCGGCACTTTGTGCTTTTGGATTATTTCTTGCGGTCTATCCCGCCAACCTCTATATGGCTTGGGATTGGCGCGATCATGCATTGAGCGACCAACTTGTTGCCTATGGTCGCCTGCCGCTGCAGTTTGCGTTGTTTTGGTGGGCACTCTCGATTGCCCGAGCGAATGCTTTACCAGTTGCCGGCGACGTACTTAGTTTCCAAGAACGCGAGTAGCCCGTCGTGGCCGCCTTCGCGTCCAATACCAGAAGCCTTGACTCCACCAAATGGTGCAGCAGGGTCAGAAACAATTCCCCGATTGAAGCCAATCATTCCGGCCTCTAATGACTCGGCAACGCGCATGCCCTTTGCGGCATCACGCGTAAATACGTAGCTCACCAATCCGTATTCGACATCGTTAGCAAGTCGAATCATCTCGGCATCATTGCTGCACGAAACGATTGGTGCCACTGGCCCAAATATTTCATCTTTCAAGATCTCGTCGTCCGGCGACACATTGGCCAACACCGTGGCCTGAAAACCAAATGCCGGAGTCGTGACCGACTTACCACCACATAAAATCTTTGCGCCTCTGCTCACTGCGCCGTCCACCATCTTTGCAACCGACTCTTGCTCTGCTCGAGATACGAGTGGGCCAAGCGTTGTGGTCGCATCAAGTCCGTTGCCAAGCACCAATGCCGACATGCGTGCGGTTAACTTGTCCGTAAATTCGGCAAGCACTGAATCGTGTACATAAAAACGATTGGCCGCCGTGCAGGCTGCACCTCCGTTGCGCATCTTTGCAAGCATCGCGCCGTCCACGGCCGCATCAACATCGGCGTCGCCAAAAACGAGAAACGGCGCGTTGCCACCCAATTCCATACTGCAGTTAATGACACGCGGCGCTGCTTGCGCGAGCAAGATCGAACCAACTTTGGTTGATCCGGTAAAACTCAATTTACGCACCTTCCCCGAATCCATCATCGCTGCAACTGGTGGCCCGGATGGGTTGGTCACCACAACGTTGACTACGCCGGCTGGCACTCCTGCTCGCTGCAATACATCGGCGATTGCAAGTGCGGTCAGCGGAGTATCTTGCGCGGGTTTGAGCACCACTGTGCAACCGGCCGCAAGTGCAGGCCCAATCTTGCGCGTCGCCATTGCAGCAGGAAAATTCCAAGGCGTTGCAAGCAGCGCCACACCAACTGGTTGCCGACTCACCATGAGCCAATTGGCTCCACCCGGCGCACGCCTGTAATCCCCATCAATACGCACTGCTTCTTCACTAAACCATCGAAAGAACTCTGCTGCATAAGCCACTTCTGCTCGTGAATCAGCAAGTATTTTGCCCATCTCGAGAGTGATTAAACGGGCCAATTGCTCTTGTTCGGCAATCATGATCTCAAATGCTTTGCGCAAGATTTCTGCGCGCACACGAGGAGCAGTTGCACGCCACGAAACAAATGCTGCATCGGCAGCGTCGACTGCCAGCAAACAGTCTGCAATGGATGCGTTGGCGACGCTCGCCAATGACTCACCAGTCGCTGGATTGAGGACATCGATCTGAGTTGCAGAGCCAACCCACTCGCCATTAATGAATGACTGCGTCTTTAAATCTTGCATCTAGCTAGTCCTTTGTTAATTCGACACCAGCAATTTCTTTAATGCGGTCACGCAAGAAATCAAAAGCAGTTTTGTTTTCGGCGATTAACACGTCGTCGGCAGGGTGCAAAAACAACGGTGTTGAAACGCGCGACCTCGTAGCTGCTTCACCAACTGGATTAATCACCTGGTGCGTTGTGCTTGGGTAATAGCCCCCGGTCACATAATTAAGCATGTCTCCAGCGTTAATTGCAACGCTGCCTGGGTCGCACGGCACGTCGTGCCATTTGCCATCGAGATCTCGTACTTGCAAACCCGGTTCATTTGCTGCCGGCAACACGGTGATCATGTTGATGTCTTCGTGAGCTGCGGCGCGCACTGAACCAACTGGCTCGTTTCCCTTGAGCGGCGGATAATGCAAAATTCGCAATAGCGTTCGCTTGGTGCCAACAATCATTTCGGAAAGTGGCATGGAGAAAGATTTCGAGATACTTTGCGGTGTATTGGCTTCTACCCAAGTAAGCAGCTCAGATGCAAGCGACCAACCGGCTTGATACATGGCGGCTGCACTTGCCGACTCAACTGCTGGCTGACGACCCCATGGATACCAATGAAAATATTCCTTGATATCTGGAAGCGAAGCACCTACGGCCTGTTCGGCTTCTTCAAGTGGACGATATCCGTCTTGTCCACCTTCACCTGGCAAATAATCCCACTTATTGCCCGTGCGAAAAAAATTGAGCCACTCATTTTGTAGTTGCTGCACCATGTCGTATTGGATCGGGTGATTTGTGAGCACGGCAAAACCTGTATTGCGCAATGACTCAGTAAATCGCTTTGGTGCATCTGGTGCTTGATAATCGACAACTGCGACATCCATAACAACATCCTACGGACAATCAACGTTGGTCTAGTGTGGCTCGGTGGCCAACAAGCGTTTGATCTATATTTTGCAGATTGCAATGGGTTTTCTTGCAGCCGGTTACGGCGTCATGTTTACAATGCTTGACGACTGGCGTGACAAATTTGGCATTCAAGAAACCGGTCTCGGCATGATTATTGCTGCCGGTTTTTTTACTTCGTTCGTTGCCCAATTAACAATTGCGCCTTATGCCGACAAAGGTCATGCGCGTCGACTGCTGACTTGGGGTGTTGCCGGCAATGTGGTCGGTGCGATTGTGATGGCATACGGCTCATCTATGACAGGTTTCATTTTTGGCCGTGTATTAATGGGTATCGGTGCCGGCATCGCAATCCCTGCCATTAAGCGCATTGTCATTGTCAGCGACCAAGAAAATATGGGAACCAATCTGGGTCGCGGCGTCGCAATTGAAGTCGGTGGCTTTGCACTCGGGCCAATCATTTCGGCACTCACCGTTGGCAAGTTTGGTTTGGCTGCACCGTTTTTGATCATTGCAGTAATTCTTGTGGTGATGGTGGCGTTGATTGCGCGCGAAGACATTGAAGAAACTCCAGCAGAAGATCGCACCACCGAGCGTTTTGCCATCGACTTGTTACGCATCAGACCATTGCTTGGTGCAGTGCTCGTCGGCGTCGCGTTGTATGTGATGATCGGTGTATTCGACCCACTGTGGGTAGTGATGATGGATGACATGGGCGCGCCTAATTGGGTAGGCAATGCAGGAATTTCCATTTTTGGAATGCCATGGATTTTGTTTGCAACTGTCGGAGGCACCATCGCCCAAAAATATGGCCCGTTCCGAGTCAGCGCTTTTGGGCTCGCGCTCGGTGCTTTTTATATGACGTCGTACGGATTCATTGGTAGCCCATATTGGATGCTCGGAATCGGTGTCACTCAGTCAGCACTCGACGCGCTCACTGTTACAGGTACTGGAATTGCAGTCGCGCAAGTCGCTCCACCGGAGCGTCAAGCTGGGGCGTCGGGATTGCTTGGTGGAATTCAAACACTCACAGGCGGAATTGTCGCCATGATCGCAGGCAGCGTGTATGAGCATTACGGACGACATGCGGCTTTTGTTGCTACTGGCATCACAATGTTCACTCTCGTATGCATTGGATGTGTACTTGTCGGACCAAAATATCTTCGACGACCAGCCAGTGCGAGCGAAGTGGCCATCGCGCCATAAATAATAGATAGATTCACAGGATGGAATTTAGATACCTCGGCCGAAGCGGCTTCAAAGTCTCAGCAATTAGTTATGGCAACTGGATCACACACGGCAGCCAGGTCGAAGAGGATGCTGCCAACGCATGCGTCAAGCGCGCTCTCGAACTCGGCATCACTACGTTTGACACAGCTGACGTTTATGCCGGCACTCGCGCCGAAGCCGTACTTGGTCGTGCACTTGCTGGCGTGCCACGCGAAAGCATTGAAGTATTCACAAAGGTCTATTTCCCAACTGGTGGCGGCGTAAATGATCGCGGTTTATCGCGCAAGCACATCATGCACTCGATCGATGCTTCACTCAAGCGTCTCAATATGGATCACGTCGATTTGTATCAGGCACACCGCTACGACGTTGAAACTCCTCTTGAAGAAACGATGCTCGCTTTTGCAGACATCGTTCGCCAAGGCAAGGCTTTGTATATAGGAGTGTCCGAGTGGGATGCAGACCAGATCACGCGTGGTGCAGAGCTCGCTCGCGAGCTACACGTGCCATTCATCTCTAATCAACCTCAATACTCAATGTTGTGGCGCGTCATCGAAGAAGAAGTTGTGCCAGCAAGTGAGCGCGAAGGACTTTCACAAATCGTGTGGTCGCCAATGGCTCAAGGTGTACTCACAGGCAAGTACCTACCCGGTCAACCACCGCCAGATGGATCGCGCGCAACCGACGAGTTGAGCGGCAAAAACTTCATCTCGCGTTGGCTCACTGATGAGACATTGACAAAAGTGCAAGATCTGAAACCGATTGCGGCAGAGGCAGGAATCACGATGGCGCAGATGGCAATTGCGTGGGTGTTACAAAATAAAAACATCGCATCGGCAATTGTTGGTGCCACTCGCCCAGACCAACTCGACGACAACGTAAAAGCAGCGAACATTGTGCTTGAGCCTGCAATCTTGTCGGCAATCGACAAGGTGCTCGAAGGAATCATTGTCAATGATCCGCGCCTCACCGTGTCACCAAAAACTCGAATTTAATCCCGCAGTTTTCTTAATAAATATGGCTCAAGGGCCAGTAAACAAAC
>CAINTF010000274.1 GCA_903853285.1 uncultured Acidimicrobium sp.
CAGTCGCTGAATCGATTGCCACGAGAGAGTTGCTGTGCGACATCGTTGACGATCGGATGCAATGGTGGTTCTAGCCATGTTGGCGCAGCAATGAGTGCTTGAGAAGGCGAGCTACCGGAGGACATGAGCAACACAATGGCATCAATAAATTCGGGAAACTGACGCGCGAGTTGGGCGGGGACAAAGTTGCGATTGCGCCGCTTGAAAAACCAAAACGCAACAAATGCAATGACGATGAACGTGAATGTCATACGGAAATATCGCTGACAACTCGAGACATCCATTTGCGGCCGCAAACATTGAGTGTGATACCGGTTGCAACACATCCCATGCCGGCGGGTGTGCTGAGCAAAAAGAGTCGCGCAATGGAGTCGGTTGCACAAATCCAGGCAAACACTGCGATGGGCAACCATGTCAGTACCTTGGTCGACAACTGAGCCTGAGCTGACTGAATATCGCGATCGAGTGCAAGACCATGTTGTTCGCGTAGCACCGACGCACTGTGCTCGATGGCGGGTGCAACTCCTGCACCACCCGCACTTGCTACTGCCAATGTGCGACTGGCAAAACGAATTTCAGGCGACCATGTGGGCAGCGCACACTCAGTAAGCGCATCGCTCAGAGTTACACCGCGCAATAATCGTTGTGCGATTGGTTCGCTCCATGAGTCGTGAACCTGTTGTCGATCACTGCATTGCACAAATGATGCGGAGAGTGAGAACCCCGAGCGCACATCGCGAGCAATCGCGTCGAGGAAATCGGTAATGGCAAGTGGCGTTCGTGGGATTGATGTACTAGCTGTGGCTTTGTGCGAAGTTGTACCAAGCCTCACGCGCAACCACTGACGTGTCCAATATTTGGTGAGCACTGGAGCTACGACGAGTGCAAACGCACTGGCAAACGAAAGCGTGCCGAGGATCAACATTGCAAGATCAATAGCCTCGACATTCATGAGCGCGACCGTGTGAGTTGCGAAATTCGCAGTTCACTGCGCACACCACTGCATGTGTCTTGGCGCAACAGTGGAGTGCATGGCATACCGGGTGTTTTGGGAACCTCGCTGACTTGGACGACGGAGCGCGAGCCGTCAGCATGGCGACCAACGAAAACCACAACATCAATTGCCGCACAAATGTGTTGAGCTATGGCCTCACGCGGCCATTGCCCGCAGTGCTGCAACATCAACGACTCGAGCCGTAACAGTGCATCGTCGGCCGAATTGGCGTGGCAAGTAGCAAATGATCCGTTGTGGCCGGTGTTCATGGCCGCCAACATGTCGACTACTTCGGCACCACGCACTTCGCCAACTACAAACCTGTCGGGACGCATGCGCAAAGCAGTGCGTAACAACTCGGATATAGAGATGCCAGCTACACCGCTGGAGTTGGAGGGCCTGGCCTCGAGACGCACAACATGACTTGCTTGTAACTGCAACTCTGCGGTGTCTTCCACGGTGATGACTCTTTCGTGTGAAGGAATGCTGGCGCACAGCGCGTTGAGCAGAGTGGTCTTGCCTGTGGAAGCCGCACCAACGACGAGCACATTGCAATGACCCTGAACGAGTTGGGTGAGAAGTGCAGTAGTCGCGTCTCCGCCAAAATCATCGAGCGTGATTGGTCGCACATGAAACCGACGAATAGAAAGACATGACCCGTCAACGGCGATTGGCGCGATGACCGCACACACTCGAGAGCCATCTGCCAGTCGAGCATCGACGATTGGCGACGACCTGTCGAGTCGTTTGCCTAGTGGCAGCAAGATGCGCTCGATGATTGCATCGACCTCGCCGACAGGAAGTTTGTCGACCAAATGCACGCCAGTTTCGTCCTCTATATAGACGTCGGTGCCGGCATTGACCATGACCTCGCGCACATCGGCTCGTGCCAGATATTGATCTAGTGCGCCAAGACCCGAGAGGCCCGATACCGCACGCGATGCGATGACTTCTTGCAGCGGATGAGAAAGCAGAGGAGCGATGCTGCGCAAGTGAACATGAGCTGCAGTGAGCAAATCACCACGTTCGTTGCGCAAGTGTTGTTGCAACGTGTCAACGAGTGCTCGTGTGTGAGTGTCGACAGGTAGTTGGAATGCAGTGTTCATGGTCGCGCAATGTTCAACGGTCAGCACACATCTGCGAGATGCTTGGCAAGCAAAGTTGGCACTCGGCCCGCGAGCAGTCCTGCGTCAACTGCACGAGCAATTGCTGGATCAAATGGAATTTCAGCGAGCACCGGCGCACCAACAACTGATTCAACATCGTGCACCCCAAGTGCGCGACCAGGCTCGGTAATCACAATGACGCCATGTGGTTTTGTGGTGAGCAGCGATGCACGGCGCAAAGCCAAATAGCACGGACGAATGATGAGCAGTGATCGAGTGGCGTACTCAATAATCGGAATCGTTGCGAGACCGCTACCAGCATCAACCACAGTCGGCATTGGTGATTCGGAAATAACATTTGCGAGATCTCGCAACCGATCTGGATGTACTAGTGAC
>CAINTF010000275.1 GCA_903853285.1 uncultured Acidimicrobium sp.
GCACTACCAGCAAGTACCGCATCGCCTTCAACCGTCGAGCGACAATCTGAAAACAGAATCGTTACTCGCCTGCCAGCACGAGAACGCGCAAGTTGATTGCTTGCAGTCGTTAATGCTTGAGCAAGGTTGGTTGTGCCATAACCCCGCAAGGAAAGCACAGTGTTGACAACCTGCTCACTTGATCGTGAAACATCCTGCGACTTTGCAACAACTACATCGTTGCCAAACACCAGCACGCTGTAATCACTTGGCTCGCGACTGGCTACTGCTGCTGCAGCCATTGCCGAATTAGCAAGTGGTTTACCGCCCATTGAGCCGCTTCGATCAACAACCAAACTAAATGCAGTCCCCGGTTTTGTCCAGCCTCGTACTTTGAGGGCATCTACATCGACAGCACCATGAACCCGAATTTCGTTCAGTCCGTCGAGGCTTGAATCGATGTCGATGTCACCTGCATCTGGCTGATAGTTAACGAGAGTCATCTTGCCAATGCCTCGCGGACGCGGCTTACCAGTGCGCGCAATTTCGAGCATCACTCGCCCTGCGAGTCGACGTGCAAGTTCACGTAACTTCGGATCAGTGGCTGCAGTGAGGTCAGCAAGCATGCCAAGCATTTCATCCGGTGCATCGTTGAGTGCTTCGTCAACAGCAGCCTCATCAAGTTCTCCAACTTCGGGAGAAATCTGTTCAAACCGATCGTGCCGTGAAAGATCACTTCGCGAAACAGTTTTCTTGTTTGCTTGGCTCTCTGCTTGCTCGGCAAGCGCACCCTCTTTAACTGCTGGGTTGGCTAGTTCGAGGTCGTGGCCCCGGTCGGGGCGCCGGCTTTTCCCGCTGACTCATCTCCAGCTTTCGTGCCAAAAACGTCGTTCCATATTTCAGTTACGACATCTTCTGCGCTCCGCACGCTTCCTTCGCGAATACGAATTCGACCACTGATTGCAACAAGTGCGCTGTCAATCCCGATCGCTGGGGAAATGTTCTTTGATGACCGCACCTCGGCCAAGCTCGCCGCCACCAACGCAGTGTCGATTGCCCCGCGCACCGAAGACCCAACTCGCAAGTCAGGGTGATTGCGTGTGCGACGAACAATTTCGACCACGTTGGCAACCCAAGCTGCATCTGGTTGCACTCCGGCATTATTTTTTTGGTTATTCGCCTTGAGATTGCGATCGACAATTGCACATTCATCTTGCGAAGACTGATATGTCATTGCAACACGGCACACTCGATCGTAAACAGCACTCGAAATACGCGCAGTACCCACCGCATCAAACGGGTTCATTGCTGCAACAAGTCGAAATCCGTCTGCGCCAACTACTTTGCCCAGTCGTGGAACAGTAATTTCGCCTTCGCTCATGACCGTGATCAGCACGTTAAGTGTCTCTTCAGGGATTCGGTTGATCTCTTCTACATACAACAACGAACCTTCACGCAATGCCGTCACAAGCGGACCATCTACGAAAACGTCGGGTGTATAACCGTCGCTCAATACGCGAGCAGGATCAAAATGGCCGATTAGTCGCGCCGGTGTGAGCTCGGCGTTGCCCTCAACAAACGAAAACCCAACCGACAGGCTTTGCGCAACTGCACGCAACAACGTGCTCTTGCCCGTGCCCGGAGGCCCTTCAAGCAACATATGTCGACCAGCAACAAGCGCTGCGACTACCAACTCAATTTCACGTTGGCGCCCGACAACATTTCTGCCGACTGCGCTGATGATCTGACTGGATGTTTGCTGATCAGTCATATTTGATGACGCCACGGATGTTTTCTCCGTCACGCATCGCTCGGTAACCCTCGTTGATGTCGCTCAATGAGTATGTGCGAGTGACGAGACCATCGAGATCCAGTTGGCCTTCGCGATAGAGGTCGAGCAGCTTCGGAATGTCGGAGCGTGGGTTGCCCGATCCGAAGAGCGATCCAACAAGTTGCTTCTCCATCAAAGTCATGTCAAGCAAACTGATCGATGCACCAAACTCCATTGCAGGGTGAATGTTCGTTACAACGACACGACCACCCTTTGCAGTAAGTGCCATTGCTTCATGAATCACTGCGCCGCTACCAATGCCCATTGTCATAACAACTTTGTTGGCCATTGCGCCACGAGTGAGTTCTTGCAATAGTGGGACTGCTTCGGACATCGAATTGGCTGTGTGTGTCGCACCAAACTCCATCGCCTTTTCGCGCTTGAACTCAATTGGATCAATTGCGATGATTCGTTTTGCACCAGCAATGCGGGCGCCCTGAATTGCGTTGGCGCCAATGCCACCAATACCAACCACAACGACAGTGTCGCCAGGCTTTACTTCAGCTGCATAGACGCTCGAGCCCCAGCCAGTTACAACACCACAGCCGAGCAAGCATGCACGATCAAGTGGCACATCTTTTTCAATCTTGATACAACTTGCTTCGTGCACGACAGTGTGCTGCGCAAAAGTTCCTAGCAAGCACATCACGCCCAAATCTTTGCCGCCGGCATGATGACGAGAAGTCTGATCGCTGATCTGCTTGCCTGAACCCAAGTAAGCACCAAGATCACACAAGTTCTGATGTCCTGTCGAGCAACTCACACAACGACCACACGACGGAATGAAACCAAATACAACGTGATCGCCAGGCGCAAGCCAACTTACGTTTGTGCCAACTTGTTGCACAACGCCAGCACCTTCGTGGCCGCCAACCATTGGCAACTCAAACGGCAGGTCACCCGTAACTACGTGTTCGTCTGAGTGACAAAGACCAGATGCGGCCATCTTGACCAACACTTCATTTGGACCCGGTGCATCAAGCTCAATTTCCTCGACGCTCCATGGAGCATTTACTTCCCACAACACTGCTGCTTTTGTCTTCACGATGTCCCACCTTTTGATTGGTCTTTATATGTGGCTCTTTTGGTCGTACTTCCTACGCTGACGCTAGCCCGAGAGGGGCCATTTGAGTATTGTTGGCAGGTAATGGAACCCACAGCAACAGCCCAAATAAGCGAAATCGTGCAAGTAGCGGACTCGGCTAATCAAGCCGTCCAACAAGAAGTCACCGAACTGCTCGTCGAAGAAATCTCTATCGACGGCATGTGCGGCGTCTACTAAGTCAAGCCAGTTCGTCCTTCACATCATGTCAATCACGCTGGAAACAGCATGCGAATTAAATCCACAAGTAGCACTGCGCCCTGAATCATTTGGTGCGCTCGCCTATCACTACGGCAATCGCAAACTTGTTTTCTTAAAACATCCTGACGTTGTTGCTGTGGTGAGTGACGTCGCCGACTACGCGACGCTGCAAGATGCACTCGGCGCGCACAACATTCAGCCATCGCGTTGGCCGAGTTTCGTAGAAGCCATTGACTCTCTCGCTGCATCGGACATTATTCGTGTCAGGTAAAACACTCTCCAACCAACTCAAGGGCGGTCTCGACGCACCGATTTGTTTGACGTGGGAAATCACCTACGCCTGCAACTTGCAGTGTGTGCACTGTTTGTCGAGTAGTGGCACTCGAGACCCACGCGAACTTTCAACAGATCAAGCAAAATCAGTGCTTGACGAATTACGAGACTTGCAAGTTTTTTATATCAACATCGGCGGCGGCGAGCCGATGATTCGCAAAGATTTCTTTGAAATTCTTGAACACGCGGAGACCAACAACATCGGGGTCAAGTTTTCAACTAATGGCACATACATCACGGCCGAAAATGCGCGTCGATTGGCTGCGATGAATTATCTCGACATCCAAATCAGTCTCGACGGCGTCGATGCAATCACAAACGATGCGGTACGCGGCAAGGGCTCTTACGCAACAGCGATTGCTGCAATGAACCATTTGCGAGATGCCAACTTTGGACAATTCAAAATTTCTGTTGTTGTGACACGACACAACGTCGACCAACTCGATGCATTCAAAGCACTCGCCGATTCGTATGGCGCGCAATTGCGCATTACTCGCCTGCGTCCATCTGGCAGAGGTGCCGACACGTGGGACGAGTTGCACCCAACGCAACAGCAACAACGTCAGATTTACGACTGGTTGATGAAGCATGGCGAAAATGTGCTCACAGGCGATTCGTTTTTCCACTTAAATGCATTTGGCGAATCGCTCCCCGGTCTCAATTTGTGCGGAGCAGGTCGCGTTGTGTGCTTGATCGACCCGATCGGCGACGTGTACGCCTGCCCGTTTGTTATTCACGATCAATTTAAAGCTGGCTCGCTTTTGAGTGATGGCGGCTTCACCAAGGTGTGGAAAGAAAGCGACCTCTTCTTGTCGCTCCGCGAACCCGAATCAGAAGGCGCATGTTCGGCTTGTGGAAGTTACGACGCATGCCAAGGCGGATGCATGGCCGCCAAGTTCTTTACAGGGATACCACTCGATGGACCAGACCCAGAGTGCGTGACGGGCCATGGTGAAGAACTCGTCAAGTCAGCAACAGTCAGCCTTATTCCTAAGCCATCAATGGATCACTCGAGATCTGTAAAGATCAATACTCCACGGCTGGCTTCATCCAAAGAAGCAGTGCAACGAATGGAACGGGTATGAACGACGTCAATCCACTGCTGATTATTGGTGCCATCATTATTTCGTATTTCCTTGGCACGTTTCCAAGTGCGCTCATAGTTGCAAAACGTGGTGGTGTCGACGTAACCGCAGCAGGTTCTGGCAATCCGGGCACTTCCAATGTGGTGCGCTTGCTCGGTTGGAAGTATGGCCTTGTTGTGTTTCTTGCCGACGTACTCAAGGGTTCTGCTTCCGTTGCAATTGCTTGGTTTGTAATGAACACACAACCAGATGCGCTTCGTGTCTCGTATCTTGCATATGCGTGCGGTTACGCCGCGGTAATTGGACATACGTTTCCCATCACTCGCAAGTTTGTCGGTGGCAAGGGTGTCGCAACTGGCGGCGGCGTGATGTACGTGCTGTATCCAGTCATGAGTTTGATCTTGTGCACATCATGGTTCGTGCTGCGTAAGACAACGGGCAAGTCATCGGTCGCTTCGCTCATCATCACGATTGCTGTTCCTATTTATGTTGCGATCTGGCGTAACGACAACATGTGGGAATTGGCTGCGGCATTAGGACTCGTTGGACTGATCATTATCCGACACCTTCCAAATATTCGTCGCCTCAAATCTCACGAGGAAAACGCTTAAAGCTTTCGCGTCTCACATCAATGAATCAGCTCAACGACTTTTTTGCATGGCTTGAGCACTTTTCATCGTCGCCTTGGTTTTACCTGATCATCTTTTCGATCGCAATTGCCGACTCAGTCATACCGATCGTGCCAAGCGAAACTCTCGTCATCGTTGGTGGCGTGAGTGCGGGATCTGGGCACTTATCAATTGCACTCGTGATTTTGGTGGCCGCCGCTGGTGCATTTATTGGTGACAACATGTCGTACCTCATTGGCCGTGAAGCGAGCGAACGAATACTCAAGCGGTATACCCGCAATGAAAAAAGTCAGCGGAGATTAGAAAAAGTCATTCATCAGATTGAACAGCGCGGTGGAATGTTGCTCATCACTGCTCGATTCATTCCCGGTGGTCGCACCCTTTTGACACTTACCTGCGGCATCACACGTCGTGATCATCGCTGGTTCGTTGGATGGATAGTTGCTGCTGCATCTATTTGGGCGCTTTACGCATCGCTTCTTGGATTTATCGGTGGCAAAGCTTTCCAAGATGACCACACCAAGGCATTTCTGGTTGCCTTCGGTGGTGCAGTTGGCGCAACTGTGCTGATTGAAGCAGTGCGCTTTGTGCGCAAACGTCTTCGCGCTTAGTCTTTGGCGTGGCCAACAACATCGCAACCAACACTTGGTCGCAGGTGGCGAATCGGGAATCAACCATCTTGTTATTGCCGCTCGGATCGTGCGAACAGCACGGCCCGCACCTGCCATTAGACACAGACACTCAAATCGCACAACACTTGTGTGCACAAGCCGCCCTGCAGGACGATCGCTTGCTGATTGCCCCAAGTCTGTCCATCACTGCAAGTGGCGAACATGCTGGCTTTCCCGGCACATTGTCAATCGGAACCGATGCTCTCACCCAGGTTTTGATTGAGATCGTTCGATCGGCCGACTGGTGCAATGGCGTGGTGTTCGTAAATGGTCATGGCGGCAATGCCGATGCTGTTGCCGCCGCAGCTCGCACGCTGACCAGTGAGCATCGCAATGTTGCTGCGTGGTGGCCGCGCATCGAGCACGGTGATGCTCATGCTGGTGCTAGCGAGACTTCGATAATGCTTGCAATCAACCCCGCGCTGGTCAACATGGCGAAGGCCGAGGCAGGATCAACTACACCAATCAGCGAAATATCTGCGCAGTTGCGTAGTGGCGGAGTACGCGCAGTTTCGACCAACGGCGTGCTGGGCGACCCAACTACCGCGACATCCGAACACGGTCACAACTTGCTCTCGCAATTAACCCACGACCTCGTTACCTTTATTAACGAACACATGAACTAACGAACCAAAGAACACGCAGCCATGACCGACCTCATCAATCAGCCGCACTTCATTGTTGACCCGTCTTGGCGCCGCCCCGTGCGTGGTCTCATGGTGTTTGCAGGTTCTCCTCTCAAGATGTTTACTTTGAGCGAAGAAGGCCGTCGCGTAGCAGAGCTGCTCGAGATCGGTTTACCGCTTCCCGCAGGTCACGAAGCACTTACTAACCGTCTGCTCGATGCCGGTGCCATTCACCCAACACACATCGTTGGCAGCGAGCAACCTTTCACGCTTGCCGATGTAAGCATTGTGATTCCTGCGCATGTGCGAAACGCAAAAGACGAGCGCTTGCTCACCACTCTTGTTGACAAACTGACCAAACTCTCAACAACTGCAGCCACCATCATCGTCGTAAACGATGCATCACCTCACGCAATTTCCGATGTTGCGGGTGCACGAGTTGTTTCACTTGACCAAAACAAGGGGCCAGGCGCTGCACGTAACCATGGATTGCAGTTTGTAACTACGCCATTTGTTGCGTTTATTGATGTAGATGTAATGCTCGAAAACAATGCGCTTATTGAACTGCTTTCTTTTTTTTCTGACGAGCGTGTTGGTCTTGTTGCACCGCGAATTGTTAGTGCGCCAACCGAAGGAGTGCTGGGCGCTTATGAAGCGGTGAAATCACCGCTCGACCTTGGTCCGCTTGAGGGTCGTATTCGCAAAGGAACTCGCATTAGTTACACACCATCGGCGATGTGGTTGTGTCGTACCGAAGCAATGCATCAAATCAATGGTTTCGATGAAGCATTGCAAGTTGGCGAAGATGTAGATGCACTGTGGCGTCTTGACGCAGCAGGTTGGCGCTGTCGTTACCAACCAACCGCAGTATGCACTCACCTACCACGATCAACTGTCAGCGATTTTGTAGCGCAGAGAATTGGCTACGGCACATCGGCCGCTGCACTTGCGCAGAGACACAAGGGTGCGCTTGCGCCTGTGCGAGTCAGCGGATACTCGGCTGGCATGTGGGCGCTTATTGCGCTCGGTTATCCGATCTTCGGGGCATTAGTTGGCGCAGGAACAATTGCTGCACTTGCTCGCAAATTGCGCGATGTTCCAAATGCCGTTGAGGAGTCTGCGCGTTTGGCTGGCCTTGGCAACTTGCATGCGGGTCGCACAATTGCTTCGGCCATCACTCGCGTATGGTGGCCAATTGCAGTCGTACTTGCATTGTTCTCAAAACGATTGCGCTGGGTGTTGATTACTGCAGCAGTAGTTCCTTCGATGTACGAATGGTGGAAGAGCCGGCCGAAGCTTGATCCGATTCGATTTACCGCATTACGCGTGCTTGACGATGCCGCGTACGGAGTTGGAGTTTGGAAAGGCGTCGTCCGAGAACAAAACCTTGACGCGCTTAAGCCTGACTTGACGTCGTGGCCAAAGAACGCAAACTGAAGTTATTGCACTCTTCGCAAACTTCTTCTGGAATCACTCCAGCCCTCATCAGCCAACCAAACATGATGCAACCGAGACATACCGCAAACGCTGATTCAAGAAATGCGGCGCCGACAAGTGCTGCAATCACAAAGCGTGCTTCGGTCGCCGCGCCACTCAAGAAAAGTGCGCTTGCAACGACGCCGACTGTTGCACCAACACCCTGAGCAAATCTCTTTGGCGGGCCGGGCACCATTCGATGTTCACTCTTCATCAAAGGAGTGAGTAATGGTGTGAGCACTTGTGTCGAGAGTCGACCGAGTGGGCTCAATGTTGGGCCGGTGAGTACTCGCGCAATAAAGCCATAGGTCAATGCGGCCAGGACCCAGCCACTGCCAGTTGCGGCGAACAGGGTGCCCACGAGAACTGCACCGCCAGCCACGATGCGGGCTGATGTTTCGTTGACGGGGTTGGGAAAACTAAACAATTTGGCCATGGGGTCAGCCTAAAGGGCGATTGTTGACTTAACAAGTCGGGTTTAAATGGCTCACCCAAACCCTTCAGATACCGTGCAGTCGTATGACTTTGCGCCTGACAGTCAACCGCCAAGCTTGGCTTAGCCACGTGCAAACCCAGGCCGCTTTGTTGGGAAACAGCGGGCTCCTTTTACCTGTGGTCAAAGGCAACGGCTATGGATTTGGCCGACCACTCTTGATTGAACAAGCAACACAATTTGCCACCGAAATTGCGGTCGGCACAGTCTTCGAGGCCCACGATATTCCTGTATCGCACACGCCGATCGTGCTCACGCCAGTTGGTAATGAGTTGCCTACTTCGTTGCCGCGCAATTCGGTTCTCGTTGTTGGGTCGGTGCACCACGTCAACACACTTAAGTCACATGGTTGGAGTGGCCGCGTAATTATCAAACTCCGATCCAGCGTGCAGCGCTTTGGTGCTACCCGTGCCGACGTCGCTTCGGTTGTGAGTGCTGTCAATGCTGCTGGCTTTGAGCAACATGGTTGGTCGGTGCACCCACCACTCAATGGCACAACTACTGATCACGCGCTAGAAATCACACAATGGTTGAGTGTTGTACCCAACAATTTGCCGATGTATGTCAGCCATGTCGATGCCGATTCGCTCAATGCGTTGCGCGCAGCGAATCAACAACGCAAGATCATCGCCCGCTCTGGCACTTCTTTGTGGCTTGGTGACAAGTCGATGCTCACACTGAGTGCCGACGTGTTGGATGTGAGCCACGTCAATGGCGGAACAGCGGGCTATCGCAACACTCCAATAACTGGCAGTGGTTCACTTGTGGTTGTTGGTTGCGGATCAAGTCACGGTGTTACTGCAAATGCTGGCGATCTCAGCCCATTTCATTTCGCTAAACAACGCCTGGTAATGATTGAGCCACCACACATGCACTCAACGATTTTGTTTGTGCAAGATGGTGCATCGTGCCCAACAGTCAACGACTGTGTTGATGTGCAGCAACCACTCACGAGAGTGTTCGTCGACACCATCGCCTGGAAATAGTTCACTCTGTGAATTCGTCATCGCGGATTGAGAGCCTCGATGTAGCCCGAGCCATTGCATTATTTGGCGTTGTAGCAATGAACTATCACGCCTACCTCAATGGCGCTCAGTCGATGTACCCCACTCACCCATCGGTGTGGGAACGCATGTTCAATCCGCTTACAGGACCACTGACGACACGATTCGCCGCCACGTTTGTATTGATTGCTGGCATCGGAGTGAGTTTGTTTACTCAACGCGCGCGAGTGTCAAACATCCGAGCTGATATTCACCGTGCTCGACTGGTTCTTCTGCGTCGCGGAGCATTGCTGTACTTCGTGGGTTACTTCGTGCAATGGGTCTGGCCCGGCACGATCCTCTTTTATTACGGCGCGTATTTCATCATCGCGGCAGCCATATTTGCATGGTCATCCAGACAGCTCATAGGCCTCTGCATTGCAAGTATCGCTATTGCGGCAGCCCTTTCATGGTGGCGAGCAAGCCAATTGATTGAGGGCAATAACACTCGCTGGCTTTCACCTTCGCCTAATTCGCCGCGCAATCTGCTCATTCGCACGTTTCTTGACTACACCCACCCCGTATTCCCATGGATCGCATTTTTTATCGCGGGAATCGTGCTCGGACGCCACATTCAACATCTATCAGAGATTCGCCTACGACTCATGTTCGTTTCGGCCATCATGTTGCTCGCCACGCACGCGGCCAATTTTTTATTTACGCCGTCTTTCCAGATTTCGGATCGCGACTCCATCGTCACAAAGCTGTTGTCTACACAGCCGCTCGATCGCGGCGTTCTGTTTTCTCTCGGCACTCTCGCAACTGCAATTGTCGCACTCAGTTTGGTTTCGCTTGCAATTGAGCGCATACCAAACTCTGTTGTGGTGAAGTTTCTTGCGCGTGCTGGACGCATGACCCTTTCGGTGTATTTACTGCATGTCGTTTTCTTCAATGTGCTTGTGCATCGGCTGAATTTTGTAGGTGCCACTGGGCTTGACACCGCACTTGCTTTATCACTGTCGTTCTATGTTGTTGCACTGGTGCTCGCAAGTTGGTGGAATAAACATTTTGGACTTGGGCCGGCTGAACGTGCCTACAGAATATTCGGCGGATGACCGAGGGTCGACTCACCATGTCGAATCAACTACCGCCGTCGTGGCATGACTTGCTCGCTCACGAAACTACGACCCCATATTGGTCGAGTTTGCAAGATTTTGTTGCAGCCGAACGACAAGCAACGAGCGTTTATCCACCAGCAGACGAAACGTTTCGTGCGTTTGCACTCACCGCACCTCTAGATGTGCGAGTAGTCATACTTGGGCAAGACCCGTATCACTCGCATGGGCAAGCAAACGGTTTGTGTTTCTCGGTAGCAAACGGCGTCAAGATTCCTCCATCGCTGCGCAACATTTACAAAGAGCTACAAGCGGATTGCGGCATTGAGCCTTCGTCAAGCGGCGATTTGACCACGTGGGCGCGGCAAGGCGTGTTGTTGCTTAATGCAACGCTGACGGTGCGGCACGATGGTGCCGGCACACACCAAGGTCATGGCTGGGAAGTTTTTACCGATGCCGTCATCCACACACTCGGATCACTGAGGTCGCCCATCGTGTTTGTGTTGTGGGGTGCATTTGCACGCAAGAAAGCATCGTTGATCACGCAGCCACAACACACCATCATCGAGTCTGCACACCCAAGCCCACTGTCGGCGCACAATGGGTTCTTTGGCTCCAAGCCCTTTTCTCACATCAATCAAGTACTCACCGAAAATGGCTCAGCCCCCATCGACTGGAAAATACCCAACTCATAACTCGTTGGCTTTGTGCAGTATGAGTGCGAAAAGATTAGATTTGGACCATGGGAACAGTGCGCCGCTATGGCTTTGTCGAGTGCGACGCAGACACTGTGTGGGCATTTGTCGGTGCACCTGAACGACTGCATGAATGGTTTCCAATTACTTCGTGTCGCGTGGAAGGAAACAAGCGTTGGATCGTGCTTGCCGCTGGCATCACGTTTGAAGAAGACATCGTTACTCTCGACCACGACTTGCGTCGCTTTCAATACAAGATTGTCAACAACCCACTGATCACTTTTCATCTCGGAACAGTTGACGTAATTCCTGATGGACCCAATAGGTGCTTGTTGATGTATTCGACCGATATGGATCCAGAAGTATTGGCACTACCAATCGGCGGTGCGGCAGGTGTGGGCATTGCCAAAGTCAAAGAAATGTTTGATCGGAAATAAATGGGCCGCAAGATTCTTTTCATCACCACCGACCAGCAGCGCTACGACGCACTCGGTTGCAACGGTGGAATGATTGCTCGCACGCCAACTATTGATGCGTTAAGCAAGAACGGCATCACGTTTGATCGTGCGCATCCGCAAAATGTGGTGTGCATGCCATCACGAAGCACCATGCTCACCGGCCAACATGTTGCCACCCACGGCGTGTGGATGAACGGCGTTCCGCTTCCAGAAGATGCGCCGAGTATTGCAGCCGATCTGCGGGCAACCGGTTATGCAACCGCACTGATCGGCAAGGCGCACTTCGAGCCATTGCTCGATCCATTTTTGCGCTTTACAGAAAACCGCATGGGCGCCCATCGATCTACGAACGAAAACCCAAATGATCCGCATCGTGGCTTTGACCATATGGAACTCGCAACCCACGGAGCGGCAGGTGCACTGCACTACTCGCAATGGATTCGCGACAACCACCCAGAAGCCGTATTGAATTACTACCGAGTTCTCGACAATGAACTACAAGTCAATGCGGAAGGTGGTGGCGACACCAAAGCACCGCAGGTGCACGTCAACCCAATTCCAACCGAGTGGTATCACACGGAATGGGTTGCTCAACGCACGATTGCGTGGCTCGAATCACTGCCAGCAGATCGCGACTGGTTTTGTTGGATGAGTTTTCCTGATCCACACCATCCATGGGATCCACCGGCATCAGAGATGCACCGTGTGCGATGGCAAGACCTTGATCTTCCAGAGAATTACATCGCAAATTCGACAACGCGAGAAGCCGTTCTCGATGACAAACTGCGCCACTGGCGCGGTTGGTACGACGGCACCTTTGTTTCAAACTATGAAGCACCAGCTCGTTGGGTGCCGGCCACGCTTACGCAAGACCAAGTTCGCGAAGTAAATGCGTATACGCATGTCGAGAATGAACTGATCGACGAAGCAATTGCCAAAGTGATGGGCGCAATTGAGTCGCGCGGCTGGGGAAACGATCTCGACGTGTTGTACACCACCGATCACGGTGAATTTCAAGGCGACTTTGGTCTGCTCTTCAAGGGTCCGTACCACGTTGATTCACTGATGCGACTTCCTCTCATCTGGCGCCCTGCGCCAAGTGCCAACATTGCGCCAGCTCGAGTTTCTGCTCCAGTAGGCCACGTTTCACTTGCTGCAACGTTTGCGCACATTGCAGGCATTGCTCAACCGAGCTACGTAGAAGCACCTCGATTGCCAATACATCAGGCTGAAGCCGAACAACTTGGCCACGAGCGCGTGCTCACCGAATGGGATTCAGTACTGTTCGGAAAAATTGTGCACCTGCGAACAATCTGTCGCGATAACTGGGTGTGCACCGCCGCGCTTGATGGCACGATGAGTAAGGCCGGTGAAGGCGAACTGTACGACCTCGCTCACGATCCGTTGCAACACGTCAATCGTTGGGATGACCCGAGCATCCGTACATTGCGCGACGATTTACTTGCCGATATGTGGGACAACCTGCCTTCGCAGAACCTGCCACTGCGCTCGATGGATGCGCCTGTTTAAAGTCCGCTAGACAACGGCAGGTATTTGCTGTGTGATGCAGTGAATGCCACCACCACCGTAAGCAAGAATGCCACCGATGTCGAGACCAATAATGTCGCGATCGGGAACGTATTCACCAATAAGTGCAAGCATGTCATCGTCTGCTGCATGACCGCAGACAGGCACAATTACTGCACCATTGATCATGTAAAAGTTGAGATACGGAACTTGCACGCGCTCACCGTGATACTCGATCACTGGCAAAACAGGAATCTCGTGCATCGTCACGCCGAATGACTGTGCAACCTTGCGATTTTCTTCGAGACGAACATGATCGCTCAATGATTTGTCGTTGCATGTCTGAAAAACCATTGTGCGAGGAGCAATAAAGATCGCAACATTGTCTACGTGACCGTCGGTGTCAGCATCCATCGACAAACCGTGCGGGAGCCACATCACTTCGTCCAAATCAAACTCACTTCGCAGTCGTTGTTCGATTTGAGTTTTACTCAATTGCGGATTGCGATTTGGGTGCAACAAACATTGCTCTGTTGTAGCCAACAAGCCAGCACCGTCGGATGTGATTGATCCACCTTCGAGCACCATGTCGATGTTGCGCACTGGGTGACCCGCGTGTTTAGCCCACGCGCTTGCAACAGCCGCATCTTTGTCGAACGGAACAAATTTTTGGCCCCAACCATTAAAGATCCAGTTGCCAGCAACTCGTTTCGTTTCATCTTGGCCGTCTTTATCATCAAAAACATAAATAGGGCCAGAGTCTCTAAACCACGAGTCATCAATAGGGAGTGCAACAACGTCGACCGTTGAGCCACACAACTCTGACGCGTACTCGGCTTCTTGCTGATTCGCAATCATGGTTACGGGCTCATAACCAGAGATCGTGCGTGCTAACGCCGCGTGTGCCTCACGTGCTTCATCAAGATGCTCACCGTACACGTCATCACGCGTTGGCCATGCAATAACTGTGCGTTCGTGAGGGGCAAACTCTCCGGGCATCCGTGGCATTAGATGCCCGACGCCGTGCCATCAAATGTGGTTAAGCCGCGATACAACTCTGGGCGTCGATCACGGAACAAGCCCCATGCACTGCGCATCTTGCGATTTTCGTTGGAATCGATTGTCGCCACCAAAACACCCTCATCGGTGCGGTTGGCTTCTGCCACTTTGGCGCCAAGAGCATCCGTGATAAACGACGATCCATAAAATGTGATCTCAGTTTGTTCGCCAACTTCGCGACCAATTCGGTTGGCAGCAACTACCGGAACCATGTTGGCTCCCGCGTGACCTTGCATCACGCGCTGCCAATGATGTGCCGAATCCCACGATGGGTTTGGTGGCTCGCTACCAATAGCGGTTGGGTACAACAACACGTCTGCTCCCTGCAGTGCCATTGAACGCGCGCATTCTGGAAACCATTGATCCCAACAAATACCGACACCAACAGCTCCGTGTCGCGTTTTCCAAACACGAAACCCTGTGTCGCCAGGACTGAAATAATATTTCTCGCTGTAACCAATGCCATCTGGAATATGGCTCTTGCGATAAATCCCCATCATTGATCCATCAGCATCAATCATCGCAACAGTGTTAAACAAAGCTTCGTTGGCACGTTCAAACACGCTGATCGGCAAAACGATGTTGAGTTCTTTTGCCACTCGCTGAAAATGTGCAATTGTCGGATGTCCATCGATAGGCAATGCAAGGTTGAGATGTTTCGGATCAACGTCCTTGCAAAAATAGTGTCCTTCGAAAAGTTCAGGGATGAGTACGACTTGTGCTCCCTGCGATGCTGCTTGGCGCACAAGACGCTCTGCGGTTGCAATATTCGTAGCGATGTCTGTCGACATCGACATCTGAACCGCACCGACTTTGAGCATCGTGATTAGCCCAGTGCCGACGTAATTGCTGCTAAAACTTCTGGGGCGTCTGGTGCAACTTGCGGACCAAACCGTGCAACAACCTTTCCGTCGCGACCAATTAAAAACTTTTCAAAATTCCAGCGAATATCACCGGTATACCCTTCGGCATCTGGCGAGTTCACTAATGATGCGTACAGCGCGTGGCGCGCATCGCCATTGACATCAACTTTTTCGCTCAATGGAAAATCGACTCCGTACGTTGTCGAACAAAACTCTTGAATCTCTTGAGCGGTGCCTGGCTCCTGGCCCATGAACTGATTGCATGGCACGCCAAGCACACTGAATCCCTTGGCTGACAGGTCGGTCTGCAACTGTTGCATCGCCGTGTATTGCGGGGTCAAACCGCACTTAGAAGCAACGTTGACAAGCAAGGTCACTTTGCCAAGTACATCGTCAAATGGGTTTCCTGCACCATTAAGGCGTGCAATCTTGGTTTCATATACCGACATGGTTTGCTCCTTGCAATTGTGAACTCGTGTGAGGTCTGGCAATAATCGTAACGGCAACAATCGTAATGGCGACCGCTCACCTGCTACACAAGATGCATGGCACGCAACACATTTGACGCAGCGTTCTTCAAGCGCTTTTATTCAACTAGCCCGGTTCACAGCCGCACCAAGGTCAACACACTCGCCACTGCGGTACATGCAATGTGCCAGTGGTGGGAGGTGCCGGTGCGTTCTGTGCTGGATGTGGGTGCGGGTCTTGGTTACTGGCGAGACTGGTACGCGACTACTCACCCAAAAGTAAAGCGATTGTCTGTCGACATCAGTGAGCATGCTTGCGAAAAATACGGCCACGAGTGCCACGACATCGCAACTTGGTTTCCAACTCGTCAATTCGACCTCGTGGTTTGCCACAGCGTGTTGCAGTATCTCAGTGACAAGCAGGCTGTTGCTGCCATTGGCAATTTGGCAAAAGCAACTCGCGGCGTGTTGTACCTAGAAGTACCGACATCAGCCGACTTGCGCAATGCTGTCGACAAAAAGACAACCGACTTAAATATTTATGCGCGCACCGGTGACTGGTATCGCAAGCGCCTTAATCGACACTTTGTACAAGCCGGTGCAGGTTTGTGGGTTGCGCGTGCAAGTGGCACAACTTTGTACGAGCTTGAGCGTTCGCGCTAATCGCGCAGTGATTAGCCGCGCTTAGCGACTGCAGTCCACACGGTGCTCGTGAGACCTGCTGCGATGAGTGCTTTCAGCAAATCACCAATCAAAAATGGAGCGACACCAAGACCAATCGCATTTGTGTCACCATTTGCAAGTGGCACGTTGATTTTGTGTGCCAACCAAGTTGCGCCAAATGCATAAATAATTGTTGACCCGAGCAACATTGCTGGCAATGACGTTGCGAAGTTTCGGTCTTGTTTTTTTTCTGCGAGATACCCAATTGCTCCTGCGGCAACAATGAAGCCAACGAGGTATCCGAGTGTTGCACCTGTTCCAGACTTCCATCCACCTGCCCCACCTGAATAAAAAGGCAAACCGGTGAGTCCTGCAAACCAATAAACCAGTTGGCTTAACGCGCCACGTCGCATACCGAGCACTGCACCAGCGAGAAGTACTGCAAATGTTTGGCCAGTAAGTGGTACTGGTGTAAAGCCAAGTGGAATTTCGATCTGTGCAGCAAGTGCAGTCAGTAAGGCAAACCCGAAGACGAGAACGACATCTTGTGTGAGTGCAGATGTGCGTGTCGCTCGTTTTGGCAACAGGTCGGCCAATACGCGTGTTGGAGAGATTGTGAGAGCCGCAGTCGTAGTCGTGTTCATAGCGCACCACGCTACCGATGCGCGTGTCCCAATCTGAACTTTGGTGCGTAGCCTTTATTTATGGAGATCTGTATATGGACCAAGTAGTCAACGAAGCCTTTGCACTTGCCGATCGGTCAGCTGAAGCGGTTCGCGCGCAATTTGCCCTAAACCATGATTCGCAACACGATGTTCTTGTGGTGCTTGGGTCTGGTTGGGCAGATGCCGTAGGTCTCCTCGAAGATGTGTCTGAGACCCCGGTTCAATCAATCAACGTCGCAGACATTCCAGGCTTCACTCGCCCATCTGCCATCGGCCACGGTGGTGCACTCAAATCCATCACCATCGGTTCAACTCGCGTATTGCTACTCACCGGACGTACACATTTGTACGAAGGCCACGGAGTGCATGCAGTTGTGCACGGCGTGCGTGTCGCACATGCACTCGGATGCAAGATTGCGCTCCTCACAAACGGTGCGGGTTGCTTACAAAAGGAATGGACCATTGGTGAGCCCGTTGTGATCAAAGATCACATCAACATGACAGGTCACTCTCCACTTACGGGAGACAACTCACCAACACCACATGCTGGTCGCTTCGTCGATCTCACCGATGCATACAACTCCTCACTGCGCTCACTCGTACGCAACGTTTCCCCGAATATCAACGAAGCTGTTTACTTTGGTTTCCACGGGCC
>CAINTF010000276.1 GCA_903853285.1 uncultured Acidimicrobium sp.
AGGTGTTATCACAACCGATCTGAATGGTTACCCAAGCGTTGTACGAACGCTCCCGGCGCACCGGCAATGCGCTTGGAAACAGCGCATGGTCATCAATTACGGCTTCGTCAAAGATCTCGGTGATTCCACCGCTCATGGATGCATGCTCGAGCAGATCAACTGCGCGGTGAACGTTGTGCGTACCCATGACCACATCGACATAAGGCGCGCGCTTGCGCACCTGGTCTTTGTCTTTTTGGGCCAAACAACCGGCAACCATGATCTGGCGCTCTCGGCCTAACTCAATACCCTTTTCTTTCCAAGGCTTGAGCCACCCGAGACTTCCGTACAACTTCTCATCGGCGTTCTCACGAATACAGCAGGTATTGAGAACTACGAGGTCGGCGTCATCTTCGCTTTCGGCGCGCTCCATGCCGTCTTGTTCGAGCAACCCAGAGATGCGCTCGGAGTCATGAGCATTCATCTGGCACCCAAAGGTGCGCACAACATATTTACGAGTCACAGGTGTCTAAGTTTACCGCCACACATTTTGTGAATACGGCGAAATGGCAGCCCTGTCGGCGAATGTGTAGGGACACTCGCCGACAGGAAACTTTGCTGATTACTGGCAATTAATCGCGACTAGTCGAGATTGATTGGCTCGTCGTCTTTTTCAGTGAAAGCTGCTGCGTCGGCATCTGCGCCAACACCCGCCTGCTGTCGCACACGTTCGGCCATCTGAACCATGATTTCTGGATTTTCGAGCAAGAAATTCTTGGCGTTTTCACGACCTTGACCCATTTGCTCTCCGTCGTAGGTAAACCACGCGCCAGACTTTTTGGCAATGCCCATCTCGACCGCCATGTCGAGCACGGCACCTTCACGACTGATGCCCTTGCCGTACATGATGTCGAATTCGGCTTGACGGAATGGTGGAGCAACCTTGTTCTTCACAACCTTGACGCGTGTGCGTGATCCAACGATCTCGACGCCGTCCTTGATTGATTCGATGCGACGAATGTCGAGACGAACTGACGAATAGAACTTAAGTGCACGACCACCAGTTGTTGTTTCTGGTGAACCGAACATGACGCCAATCTTTTCGCGCAATTGGTTGATGAAGATCAAAATCGTGTCGGACTTGTTGAGGTTGGCTGTGAGCTTGCGCAATGCCTGGCTCATCAATCGAGCCTGCAAACCCATGTGGCTATCGCCCATCTCGCCTTCAATTTCGGCACGTGGTGTAAGTGCAGCTACCGAGTCGATCACGATGACATCGAGTGAGCCGGAGCGCACCAACATGTCGACGATCTCGAGTGCTTGCTCACCAGTGTCTGGCTGCGAGATCAAGAGGTTGTCGATGTCGACACCAATTGCACTTGCGTACACGGGGTCCATTGCGTGCTCAGCGTCGACATAGGCGCAGATGCCGCCATTGCGTTGGGCTTCGGCCACCACGTGCATTGCAAGCGTTGACTTACCCGATGACTCAGGGCCGAAGATTTCAACGACACGACCGCGCGGCAAACCGCCAACGCCAAGTGCAATGTCGAGTGGGAGTGCGCCAGTAGGAATGGACGCAATTTTCATGGAATCTTTTTCGCCCATGCGCATGATCGAACCTTTGCCGAACTGCTTGTCGATCTGACCAAGAGCCATGTCGAGTGCCTTCATGCGGTCACTCACTGATTCGTTGGAATTGTTTTTTACTTCGTGGTGCTTGCTCTCTTTGCTAGCCATGATGGGCCTTCCTGTCTTTCTTTTTGTGTGTTTTGAGTTTTGGGCTGACTTGGCACCCTAAAGTTGGGGTGTTGCGGGGTTTGCTTACGATGTGGAGATGAGTTTCCCGTTTGGGATGAGTTGACCTTACACACGAACAGGTGTTCGGTCAAGCATTCTCAAACCCATACTGGGCTTGGGTTTGAGCGTTCGGTCTGAACCGAACGACGGGTGTTTGGGGTTACGGGAGTACGCCGAACACTACAAGAACACCAACCAGCAAAATGACTGCGCCAGAGATGCGCGTGAACCACGTGCTCGGCCATGGGCGGCTATCGCGAGCAAACCAACCCAGCACGGTGAGCACAATTCCTGGTACACCTAAAAGTACGAATCCAAGTTTGATCATTTGTTCGGGGTCTGTAACGCGCGAGCCGATCACATCACCCCACCAACGTGCAATGAAAAGCATAAGAACAACTTTCAATATTCCACGCGGCATATAACGATGAATGGTCGAGATGTTTGGAAGTGCATCGTCTACGAGCGCCACCAATTTTGGAATGAGATAGATCGCACCACCAACCCAAAGCGCCCAGTTGTTTCCGATGAACACAGAAGCAACGAACACATACGCAGCCGTTCGCAATAATGATGAAACAATTATTTGAGTATTGGATGCCTTCGGCAATGAAACCGTAGAAAACTCTTTGAGACGCGATGGCGCAAGCACTGCAACAACATTCTCGAGTATGTATCGAGAAACAAGCGCTACAAGCACAACAATTTGTATGTGCGAAATACGACTTGCATAATCCGGCCTGAACCCAATGAGTTCTGGAAGTGATGAGAACATTGCACCAGCAGCCCATGCGCCGAAGAGCGCTATCAAAACGACGTCGGCACATCTTTCCCAGACACCCACAACTCCACTTGCAGTGCGACGGAACGGACGCGTAGCAGTCGCGAGTAATGGAACACCAAAACTAAATACCCAAATACCAACTACACCACGAATTGAATCTGCAGAAGACATACCTCCACCAAGAAGCACAGCTGTGCCAAACACAACGGACGCCAGGTATCCAGAAAACGCATCAAGTGTTCCGAGCACTACAACAGCAGTCAGCAACATGAGCGACGGCAT
>CAINTF010000277.1 GCA_903853285.1 uncultured Acidimicrobium sp.
CGCTCACATTGGATGACGGTCGTGTTGTCGAAATTCTTGAGGGCACGTTGGGTGAAATCTCCTGCACCAATCTGACAGCCCCTTCTGCATGTGTGCTGCTCGCCGACATGCTTGGAAATGGTGTTGTGTGGTTTGCTCTTGTGCCAGTGGATGAGAATGCGGAATCCAGTCAAAAGATGTTGACACTTCCACCTCTTGTGGACATGTTGAACGGCGGCAGCTTGGGTGTGCTGCAAAATGATTGGATCGTGAAACTCGGCGATGGTGTGAAACGCACGTGCGACTCCGAGTCTGACACCGCGAACCTACGTGAGTTCATCACCAAGTTTTCACAAAGTAGCGTCACGATGCTCGACTTGATCAAAGATGAAGTGACCGAAGTAGTCTGTACTGGCAATTAATTTAAAAGCAAACGCCACCGAGTGGCATTGTGGAGAATTCGGCTTGCTATTCGCCGGATTTGCGCGGCTCAATGCCAACGAACACGGGAGGCTTAGTCAACATCGCAAAGTCTTTGTCAACAGTTGCAAATGATGTGGTGCCTTTTTCGAGAGCCAAGAAAATTTCTGACGTTGGTGAACACCATGTGTTGTATTCGTCGGCCCATTCCTTACTGGCTGGGTCTGCACCACTGATTACATAACGCTCGTGACACACCACTCCAAGAATTTGCGCTTCGGTGAGTGCACCGCCAGCTTTTTCGCCTTGCATCGGCATCGGGTTTCCGTTGTACGAAAGTGGTGCGTGTGCGCCGCCTTCACGGTCTGGATCTCCGTAGACCTTGATGCCAGCTGTTGCATACGCCTGGCTTCCGGTGTACACAAAGTTCAACATGTCTTCAATCTTTGGGAAAGTCTTCATCACTTCACCCTGATACAAAACACGACCTGCACCGCCTTGACCTTCAGCGCCGTGACAACCAGCGCAACTTCCAAAAACTGCTGCACCAACGGCAAGTGGACCTTGAACAACTTTTTCTTGCGGCTTAAGTGCCGCTACATACATAAACGCCCACAGTGGGAGAAGACTTAATGTGGCCATTGCCCAAAACGGAATCTTTTTGCGTGACTTGGCAGCAGCGACATAGGAAGGATCAGGAAGCACCTTTGGCGTAACTGGCACAACAGGTTTCTCAACAGCGGCAGGAGCCGAGGCTGGGGTGGTAGCCGCAACGTCTGTAGACGGAGTTGCGCCTGACTGTTGGCGGTCCTTCGATCGCTTGAGCAGGTGTTCGGGTATCTCGGTCACGGCGTCCACTCTAAATCAAATTTGGTCCAATTCAAGAACGCATCGCTAGTCGGCCAAGAAAATTGAAAGCGGCAGTTGGCAGGGGTGTTAGGCAGGCAAGAGAGGTAGGTACATGTCACAATGCGCACGAATGCACGAACTCACTGGTTTTCGCCACTCGGTACCTTGCCCGACTAGCCTTATTTCCGAATTGGTAAGGAATTGATCCGTAAGAGAATAAGGAAAGGTATCCCCGCGAACCATGCTGGCAATAGACATTCTTCGGTGGCCTGGCATGAACCAAGCGTTCCTGTTTTCGTTCTTTCTTACTCTTGTATTGATCGCAGCGATCATTGTCGTTGGTAGGCGCCGTCCTGCAGATCGCAAAGCAACATGGGGCGAAGCAATGTTTGGTTCTGCATATGTTTTTGCGGTGATGTTCATTTCGTTTGGTGTCGTGCCTCACCAATGGATTGACCATGCAGACAAAAATTTGGGGTGGCGTAAGGACAAAGTAATTTTTGGTCCGTTCGATATTTTGAAGCCAAAAGCATTCGGTGGACCGTTTCCGTTCACAATGAGCTTTGAAGCAATTCGCGACATCATCGTCGTGGTTATTCACGTTTTCTACTTTGTGTTGATGGGTTTCATTTTTGCTTGGTGGCAAAAGCGCGGCGAAGTCAAGACAAAAGAAGTGAAGACATCGTCGTACGGCCGACCACTGATGCGCAAGGCATGATCTGAAATGACAAAGACCGACGCCAACCCACCGATGCCAGAATGGTCGGACGAGTATCAACTCGTTGAAGTTGATGCTGCGTATCTTGCAAAGGCTGTTAAGCCAAAGCAATTTATTCACATCGATCAGAGTGAATGCATCATGTGCGAAGGTTGCGTCGATATCTGTCCTTGGAAATGCATCCACATGGTTGCTCCTGAAGCAATTGCGACGGCTGAAAATACGGAGAAGCCTGGCGACGATCCATCTGACAACGTGTTGTTCATTATTGACGACGACGTCTGCACTCGATGCGCGTTGTGCGTCGATCGGTGTCCAACCGGCGTGATCATTATGGGCAAAGTTGGCGAACCTGTTGCAACTGGCGACTTTCACACACGTACGGCAAACCATGGCTACGGCTACGGGATGCGGCTTTAGAAGACTGATTGAGACGGAGAATATTTATGGCACTAACACTTGATGAGCAACCAAAGGTGACTCTGAAAGAGCGCGCGACAAAAGTAAACGAATCGCTCAAGGGCAGCCAGGCATGGAACTCAATATTCCGCCCAGGCTCAATTTTCCGCAAGGGTTACACAGATTCACCACGTAACCGCTCGTATGTGATCATGAACTCGGTGCTGTATCACTTGCACCCGGTCAAGGTAAAGCGTCACGCGGTAAAGGTCAGTTACACGCTGTGCCTTGGTGGACTGAGCTTCTTCTTGTTTATTTTGCTCACGGTTACTGGCATCTTCTTGATGTTCTTTTACCGACCGACTGCTACGAATGCTTGGCAAGACATTCAGTCGCTGCAGACATCAGTGACGTTTGGTTTGATGGTTCGAAACATGCATCGTTGGGGTGCTCACTTGATGGTGCTCAGCGTGTTCTTGCACATGGCACGCGTGTTTTATCACGGTGCATACAAAGCGCCGCGTGAATTTAACTGGGTTATTGGCGTTATTTTGCTCACTTTGACATTGCTCCTTTCATTCACCGGTTACTTGTTGCCATGGGACCAACTTGCGCTCTGGGCAGTAACGGTGGGTACCAACATGATGGGATATTCGCCGGTCATTGGTTCGCAAGTGCGATTTGTGTTGCTCGGCGGAGTTGAAATCGGCGCCGAAACTTTGTTGCGCTGGTATGTGTTGCACGTGTTGTTATTTCCATTCATCACTGTCATCTTTCTTGCCGTGCACTTTTGGCGAGTGCGTAAAGACGGCGGAATATCGGGGCCACTATGACCGAAATCCCAGAACACCTTCTCAAGCGTGCGCAAGCAGCACGCGACAAGGCAGCAGCCGACAGTGGCGCGGGCGAAGCAGCAAGTGGCGCTCCGTCGGATTCGCGTATTCCTGAAGAGTTGCTCAATCGTTCAAAAGCTGCGGCTGCAGGTGGAGTTGCGGTAGCTGAACGTGTTGCAACTGGCGTAGCCACCACTGCACCAAACGGCAATTCGCCACAAGGCACTGGTCCTGGCGGTCACACGCAGCGCTTATTGACAGTTGTGAAGTCTGGTTCGATTCAAGATGTAAAGGCCGTACCGGTTGACAAAGTGCACACATGGCCACACTTGCTCGGCGTCGAGTTTGTTGCAGCACTTGCATGCACCGCGTTTACATTTTTGTTTTCATGGTTCGTCAACGCACCGTTGTTGCAAGCCGCAAACTTCAACCAAACGCCAAACCCATCAAAGGCTCCTTGGTACTTCTTGGGCTTGCAAGAGTTGCTCACCATGTTTCACCCAATGATTGCTGGTGTAACAATTCCTGGTGTGGCACTCATTGCGTTAATGCTTGCTCCTTACATGGACCGCAACCCATCCAACAAGCCAGAAGATCGCAAGTTCTTGACCAGCATTTTTACGGTTCACCTGATGTTTTGGGCCGTGCTCGTCATCATCGGTTCGTTCTTCCGTGGTCCTGGCTTCAACTTCACGTTCCCATGGCGTGACGGAATCTTTTTCGATCTCTAAGGCGACATATATATATGAACACGACCACCATCATCACCCTCGCAGTCGGAGTACTTATCGTGCTCGGACTTGCGCTCGTATTAACTTCGGTCAAGCGCAACGATTCACGCGGAGTTGGTGCATTGAAGCGTGAGACTCGCCGCAAGGACGTTGGCAAAGTCAATCCAGATGAAGTATCTGGCCGTGCAATTGAGCGTGCCGCAGTGGCTGCTCGAAATACTGCCATCGCCACACGGCCAAGCGCTGATGTTGAACCTTGGTCACCACCAGATGCCGAAGCGATTGGTGTTGCGCGACGTCAATTTTTGAATCGCGCGACAGGAGCATTATTGGGCGCAAGCCTTGGTTCCTTCGGTGCGGCGCTCATTGCGTTTTTGTGGAAGAGCTCGTCGGGTGGCTTCGGTTCAAAAATTACGATCGGCAACATAGACACAGTGATTGGTCAGATTCGTGCAAATAAGGGCTTCTTCTATGTTCCACAAGCCCGCTCGTGGGTAACTGAGTACCCCAAAGAGGGTCTCTCAAAAGCAAAAGTCGCCTACGGGAAACAAGCACCTGTCTATGTAGGTATGGAAGCCGGAATTATCGCGCTGTATCAAAAGTGTCCACACTTGGGCTGCCGTGTTCCTAACTGCGTGAGCTCGCAATGGTTTGAGTGTCCATGTCACGGATCGCAGTACAACCGCGTTGGAGAGAAAAAAGGTGGTCCAGCACCTCGTGGAATGGATCGCTTTGGTGTTTCAGTTGCAAACGATATTTTGGTAATTGACACAGGTGCAGTGTTTGGTGGTCCACCGATTGGTACTAACACAACCGGTCAAGAAGCCGAAGGTCCACACTGTGTAGGCACTGCAGGAGGCCACTGATGATTGCTGTAGTTACTTCGAACATCGCATGGATTATTTTGGTAATCGCGCTCGGCGGTTGGATTGTCTACGGACTCACCAACATTCGTCGTAGTCGTGCCGAAATTGGTTCCGAAATTACGCTCGCAGCAAACCGCAAGCAGTATTACGACGACGAGATTCTTGAAGGAAAGAAAATCGAACGTACTCAGTTGATCGGTCTTTTGTTTCTTGCCGTTATCACCATTAGCTTGCCGCTGTATTGGATTCTTGAGCCAGGTCGTGAAGCTGGTGCGGTCAAACAATGGGATCATGAATTCGAACATTGGGGTAGCAAGTTGTTTGCTGTAAC
>CAINTF010000278.1 GCA_903853285.1 uncultured Acidimicrobium sp.
CGTGTTGTCGGTATTACAGGCACGAACGGTAAAACAACAACGGCACATTTACTTGGCGCAATTTTCCGCCAGCAGGGTTCAAAAACTGAAGTGCTCGGAACGTTGTCTGGAGTCAGGACAACACCTGAGTCTTGTGATTTGCAACGAAGTTTATGGCAAGCGGCCAATGCCGGCGTTGAAGCAGTCGTGATGGAAGTGACATCGCACGCACTCGTGTTGCAGCGCATTATTGGAACGCATTTTGATGCAGTTGTCTTTCTTAACCTCTCGCCAGAGCACTTGGATTTTCATAAAACGCAAGAGCAGTATTTTGCGGCGAAAGCAAGTTTGTTTGACATTCAATATTCAAATTTTGGATTCATTAATCGTGATGATGTACATGGTCGATTACTGCTGGATGCAACCGAAATTAAAACTGTGAGCTTTGGGTTGGACGATGTCGAAAACATTGAAGTCACTGCAAGTGGTCACTCGTATGTTTGGCAAAAAAAGAAGGTGCATGTTCCTGTTGGTGGAAAATTTAACGTTTCAAATTCGCTTGCTGCCGCCACTGTGGCAGTCAATCTTGGAGTCGACATCATCGACATAGTTTCAGGATTGGCTGCTGCAGGAACGGTTGCTGGCAGATTTCAATCGATCTCGAGTGGTGCGCCGTTTGACGTCATTGTCGACTATGCGCATACTCCAGATGCGTTGCAACGCGTACTTGACACAACGAGAGAAATTATTACACCAGGTGGGAAAATCATCTTGGTGTTTGGTTGTGGCGGAAATCGGGACAAAGCAAAGCGTCCGCAGATGGGTGCAATTGCAGCAGCATACGCAGATTGTGTAATCGTGACATCTGATAATCCACGTTCGGAAGAGCCGATGGACATCGCGAATGAAATTACTTCTGGCATCCAAGGGGTCGAGCGGAGCTCATCGCTCATTGTCGAATTGGATCGTCGATCTGCAATAGAATTGGCTTTAATGACAGCCAGAAAAGGTGATGTCGTGATCATCGCTGGCAAGGGTCATGAAACAACCCAAACCATTGGCAATCAAGTTCTGCCATTCAATGATGCTCAAATTGCTAATGAATTGATAGGTGCGCTCTTATGATTCCAATTTTTATCGCAGGCTCAATTGGCATGATTTTGTCACTCATTGGTACTCGTGCGTTGATGGTTGTTTTTGCGCGGCTTGGTAAAGGTCAGCCGATTCTTGGTGCTGAAGATCATGGACCTGCGCATCAGATGGGCAAGCAGGGAACCCCGACAATGGGTGGCATCGCCATTTTGTTTTCAGGTGCGATTGGTTGGACTGTCGCACACGTGCGTGCAGGTCTTCCGTTTTCTGACCAGGCCGCGATTATCTGGCTGACGGTACTTGTGCTCGGCGCAATTGGTTTTCTTGATGACTACTTGAAGGTTCGCCGTCAACACAACCGTGGTATTTTTTGGAAGAAAAAGGGTTGGATCACGTTTGGCATCACATTGTTGTTGCTGTGGCTGTTGTCGAGCACAACCGGTGTTGTTGAAACCATTTCGTTTACGCGAGCAACAAGTCCAGGTTGGGATATTTCTGGACCGATTTTTATTGTCTGGACTGCGATCATGGTGTGGAGCACTACCAATGCCGTCAACGTAACTGATGGTTTGGATGGATTGGCTGCAGGTTCGGCATTGTTTGGCTTCTTGGCGTTCACCGTGATTGCATATTGGGCGTTTCGTAACCCGCGTATTTACGACATCGTTAACCCACTTGACCTCGCAGTGTTGTCGGCCGCATTGGCCGGAGCGTGTGCGGGATTCTTGTGGTGGAACGCCGCTCCGGCACGAATTTTTATGGGAGATGTAGGTGCGCTCGGGCTTGGCGCTGCACTTGGCATGCTCGCTGTAACAACCAATACACATTTGCTTTTGCCAATCGTGTGCGGAATTAATGTTTTTGAAGCTGGTTCTGTCGCAGTACAAATGGGGGTGTTCAAAGCATCTGGTCGCAAGCGACGACTTTTGAAAATGTCGCCGATCCACCATCATTTTGAATTGAGCGGTTGGCCCGAAACTACGGTGATCATTCGTTTTTGGATCATCTCTGGAATTTGTGTTGCAACTGCCGTTGCACTCTTTATTGCTGATTTTACGCGTCAGGCAGGTTTGCGTTGAGCCCTGAGCAAACAACATTGGTGTTTGGTCTTGGTGTAGCAGGGATGGCTGTAGCGAACGCTCTGCATCAGCGCGGAGAGACTGTGATACTTGCCGATGATGAAGCGACGCAGCAACATCAAGATTTTGCGCGAGCATTGAGTTGTGAATTTGTTGATTTGTCGAACAAGTCAGCAGTACCAAAAATATTAGAGCGTGTTCATCGTTTAGCCCCGGCGCCAGGGATTTCGGAAAATCATCATGTGATCACTACCGCTAGACAAATGGGCCTGACAATTTCCTCCGAACTTGAGCTGGCCTACAACATTGAGGAGCAGCGCAATGGTGGACCTCGTCCGATGCTTGGAATCACTGGCACTGATGGCAAGACAACAACTACGTTGATGACAGCGGCGATGCTGCATGCTGCTGGCCACAAGAGCATGGCTGTTGGGAATACTGATACTCCGCTGATTGCTGCTCTCGAAACTGACACTCAAGTATTTGCTGTCGAATGCTCCAGTTTTCGCTTAGCAAACTGTGAACACTTCCGTACTCGCGCTTCGGTATGGCTCAACCTTGCGCCGGATCATCTCGACTGGCACGACAGCATGGAAAGTTATGCAGCGGCAAAGGCTCAATTGTGGGCGCACACGAAACCGGGGGACATCGCAGTATCTCCAGTGGACGACGCATTGATTTTGAGGATTGCTCAAGAGAGCACTGCGCGAACGGTCACCTTCGGGGCGGTGGAGGGTGATTACCACGCGCAAGATGGTCGCCTCAATACGCCACATGGTTCAATCATGAATGTTTCGGAAATGAAGCGTTCGATGCCGCATGACATCACCAATGCTCTAGCAGCTGCAGCAATTTCTATCGAGAGTGGTTTAGTGGAACCGAGTCATGTTGCACGTGCGCTCTCAGAGTTTGACAATGCACCTCACCGGATTGAATTTGTCGAAGTCATTGACGGAGTGAAGTGGTTTAACGACTCGAAGGCGACAAGCCCTCATGCATCTGCAGTCGCAATTAGGTCGTTTCAAAACATTGTGCTGATAGCGGGTGGTCGAAACAAAGATCTTGATTTGTCTGAGCTTGCAGACCAGCCAGAGCGGGTTAAGTCGGTTGTGGCAATAGGCGATGATGCACAAGAGATTGAGAAAGCATTTGACGGAGTGTGTCGCGTGGTGCGCGGGGGATCCATGAAAGAAGCCGTTCGTCTAGCTCGCACACTTGCGAAGAGTGGAGATGTCGTGCTGCTATCACCTGCGTGTACTAGCTACGACTGGTATAACAATTACATGGAACGTGGCGAAGACTTCAAGCAATGCGTACGTAATGAAGCGAAGTTAAAACAAGAGCAAATCAACTAGACAAGACAATCAGACAAGGCACTTATGGCAACGATCTCTGCAGATAGTCAACTCACTCCAGCCGAGAGGCGCCGTGCTGTTTTGAACAAAACAGGTAAGGCGCAGGCGAGCAGGCTTGCAACGGATATTCCGAGCAAGGTGTATTACGGAATTGCTGGTGTTATCACGGTGCTTGTTGTTTTTGGCTTGATCATGGTCTTGTCGTCGTCTTCGATTGTTTCGATCAATAACGGCGGGTCAGCCTGGTACATGTTTCGCAAACAACTGGCATGGTCTGTTTGTGGTTTCTTTGCACTTCTCGTTACGTACCGAATGCCGTATCACATTTGGCACAAATGGGTGAAGTACGTACTTGGTTTTGGATTTGTATTGATGGTGCTTCCGTTTTCTCCAATTGGTGTGACGATCAACGGAGCACGTGCATGGGCCGAAATTGGTCCAGTGCGATTTCAACCTTCTGAGATTTTGAAAGTTGCAGTTCTCCTGTATTGCGCGAGCGTCTTGGGGCGTCGTCGAAAAGAAATAGAGAATGTTCAAAGAACATTTGTGCCAATTGTTACTGTGTGGTTTGCGTCGGTTGCATTGTGCATGATTCAAAAAGACTTTGGTGCGGCAATTGTTTTTACTTGCGTAATTTTGTCAACCATGTTCGTGGCTGGAACACCACTTCGTCTCATCGGCACTATTGGTGCACTCACAGCGTTGGGCTCCGTCGTTGCTATTTCTTCAAGTTCTCGCATGCAGCAGCGCTTCTTGTCATTTCTTGATCTTCAGGCAAACAAAGGTCATTCGGCGTATCAGGTGTGGCAGTCGATCTTGAGCATCTCCAACGGAGGCATCACTGGTGTTGGCGCTGGTCGTGGTACAGGTAAGTGGGGATACGTGCCTCTAGCGCACAGCGATTTTATTTTTGCGATTGTTGCTGAAGAATTTGGACTCATTGGTTCGACAATGGTTATTGGTCTATTTTTGGCGCTTGCATTGCTTGGCATCCAAGTTGCACTTCGCGCACGAGATCCATTCGGTGCAGTGCTTGCAGGTGGCATCACGACATGGTTGTGCATTCAAGCGACAATCAACATCGGTGGAGTAATCGGTGCACTTCCTGTTACTGGTTTGACATTGCCATTTATTTCATACGGTGGAAGCTCTTTGTTTATGGTGATGGCAGCCTCGGGGCTTTTGCTCAATGTTGCGCGTAATATGAAGTAGAGCCATGGTTGCCCCTGCCCCTACGACTTATGCCGTTATTACGGGGGGCGCGACAAGTGGGCATGTTGTTCCAGCACTTTCAATTATCGAATTGTTGGTAGAAGCCGGGCACCCTCGCGAAACTCTGATCTATGTGGGGTCGGATCGAGGCGTTGAGACAACGTTGGTTCCACAAACTGGAATCGCGTGCGTGTTCCTTGGGGTTGACGGTCTTCAGCGTGGATTGAGCTTCGCCAATATAAAGCGCAACCTACGTATGTTGCCAACCATGATGCGTGCAACGCAATCGGCAACCCAGATATTGGTGCAGCATCGACCACGTGTGGTGGTTTCTGTAGGCGGATATGTGAGCGCTCCGATTTGTAGAGCTGCTCGGCATCTCAAAATTCCGGTGGTCACTTGTTCGTATGACAGTAAGCCGGGAATGGCGACAAAAATGCAGGCCAGATATGCGGCGGCTGTTGCTGTGGCACATGAGTCGAGCACATTGCGTAAAGCGCAACTTACGGGCGCGCCAGTTCGTGCAGAGTTACGTGCTCTTGACCGCGACGCTTCTCGCGCTGAATCACGGATGCGCTTGGGGATTAGCAACAACGCGAAGCTAGTTGTAGTGATGGGTGGCTCGCTTGGTTCGGCTGTGTTGAATAGCGCTACTGAAGCTCTGGTTAAACAAATCGAGAGCACTGAAACGTCGGACGTAGCAATTTTGCACATCGCAGGATCACGATATATGGACAATCAAAATCTGTCGAGTGAGATCAGGCGATCTGATGGCTCACTCATGTATCAACGAATCGCTTACAGCAGCAATATGCAAGACATTTATGCAGCCGCAGATCTGATTGTTGCGCGGGCAGGTGCTTCTACGGTTGCAGAGATATCCACTGTTGGCATTGCCTCGGTATTAATTCCTTGGAAAGATGCAGCCGAGAATCATCAACTCACAAATGCAAAGTCGCTGAGCGATCATGGTGGGGCGGTGTTGCTCGAAGAGTCGCGACTCACCAATGAAATTTTTGAACAACAAATAGTTGGGCTGTTGACCGACGACGCAATGCGCTCACAGATCTCCCAAACCGCAAGAAAACTCGGTGACGTGCACCGCAACTGTTCGATTGCATCGGTCATAGATTCAGCAGCCGGCTCGGTAGCGCGATGAGCAACGACACATTTTTTGACCTCAGCAAGCCAAAAAGAATTCATGTCATTGGCATTGGTGGCCCGGGTATGAACGCCATTGCCCAGGTGCTGTGCGAGATGGGTCATCAAGGGTGAACGCCGGGGTCGAGCAGGCGATCGACATCATC
>CAINTF010000279.1 GCA_903853285.1 uncultured Acidimicrobium sp.
ATGCTTGGATGCAACATGTTTTCACGTGGCAAACGAATGTCCAAGTAGGTGCGAATGTTCGCATCAACACTCTCTGGAATGTGGCTTGGGTAATGGTTGTCCAAGATTTCGCGCACCTTTTTGTGGGCAACGTCATAAATCTCAGGCTTGCCCACTTCTTTCCACTCTTTTGAGCTGAGGCGATCGCCGATGGCTGGGTACAGGTACTCACTTTGCATGATGCGCAAAGTCTGCTCCGCTCCCAAATAATGGCCAGGACCACCGATGCACTGTGCGCGCATTGTCTCGATTGACAACGACTCGTCAGTGACTTCGATGCCCTTGATCGTTCGCTGTACCGAACCAATGGTGTCGTTATCAATAACAACGCCTTCAAGTGAGTAGCCCAACAAACTGCCGTGCATACCAGCAGCCTCATAAATGATGTTCATGCCCGCGTTACCAACGAGAGCGTGATTGATTCCTTTTTCAGAACCAGATTGTGCGTCGGGGAATTTTGAATCGCTGATGCCTGACGAGGTTCCACCGGTGAGGTTGTAGAAATGTGCCATCTGTGCGCTGGCTGACGAAAGCAACACTTGCTCTGGGCTTCCACCCGACATCGCGCCTGAGCGCAAGTCAGAAACGAAACACCACAAGCCAAAGATTGCTGGGTGACCAGGCTTGATCGCATTGACGTATGCAAGACCTGCCAAGCACTCTGCAACTTGTTGCACTAGAGCGCCAGCAATTGCTGCAGGTGCAGTTGCACCAGCCTGACCAGCCGACAACAACAACACTGGCATGCCGCCGTGCACTGCAACTTCAAGACACTTGCAAGCATCGCTCGCAAACTTGAGTGGCGGAACGACGAAACAGTTGGACTGGCTCACGAATGGACGCGCACGCCACTTGTCTTCTCCACCTGCAATCTCGTGCAGCATCTTGAGCGAAGCCTCTAAGTGATCTGGATGAACCCACGAAGTACCAACATGCTTGGTAGTTCCGCTCACGCTCAAATAACACGTGTTGATGTCCATCGCAGATGCTTCTGGAATATCACGAGGCACAACTGCACGCTGATAGAAGTGCAAGTGCTCCATCTTGTCAACCAAACGTGCAATGTCGTACGCATCTTGTGACACCGACTCGCGATACTCGCCCGTTTCGTAGTCGGCGATGTACACAGCAGCACCTGCAGTACCAAAGTATGTGTTGGTGCCCCACGGCTCCATGTCAAACTTTGGGTCTTGGGCGTACAACGGAAAGTTGCGCGCAGCAATTTCAAGTGTGTGCTCGATCAGTGAACGCGGAAACAACAAGCGACCATTGCTGTCGAGCTTGCAGCCCTTTGGCAATAAGTATTCGAGAGTTGATGGAATTGCATCGGCAATACCAATGTTTTCGAGCACATTGATAGCTGCTTCGTGAATCTTGAGAACTTCAGAATCGGTGAGCGCCTTGTAGCGGCCGCTCGGCATACCCGGGCGTACTGGCTTGATGTCGTCAGTCAGTGGAGCAGCACGCATTGCAGTACGACTCGCCCGTCCTCCGCGTCGTGCATTTGTTGATGATGTCATGATTGCTCCTTCTGTGTAGTTCTTATCGCGCCATCGACCGTTAGGCCTTGATACGCAAACTCTTTGGATCGTAGAACGGCTCTAGCTGGACATCGGCTGCAACTCTTTCGCCTGCAACTTCAATTTCGTAGGTTCCGCTTGTAATGAATTCTTTGTCGGCTAATCCGTGATGATTTTCAACGTAGCCCATGCCGAGCGACTTGCCTAGATGATGGCCAAACATGCCAGAAGCAATGTGTCCGACAATTTCGTCGTTACGCCAAATTGGTTCGTTGTGATAGAGCAACTTGCTTGCATCTTTGAGCGCAACCTGAACGAGACGCTTTTTGACACCGGTTTCTTTTTGCTTAAGCAAAGCATCGCGTCCGATAAAGCCACCCTCTTTGTTCCACGCAACGGTGAATCCGAGGCCAGCTTCAATTGGTGAATCATCTGGAGAAATGTCGTGGCTCCAGTGGCGATAACCCTTTTCGGTACGCATCGAGTTGAGCGCGTGATAGCCAGCGTGCTTGAGACCAAACTTGTCACCCACTGCAACGATTGCATCGAAAACGCCTGTTGCGTATTCAGTTGCGATGTACAACTCCCAACCAAGTTCGCCAACAAACGTGACGCGACTTGCGCGCACTCGCGCATAACCCAAGTCGATGATCTGTGAAGTGCCAAACGGAAATGCTTCGTTGGACATGTCGGTCGATGTGAGCGACTGCAACAATGCACGCGAGTTTGGACCCATGATGCTCAAGACTGCCGAGCCGGATGTGACGTCGGTGAGCGTTGCTCGTGCGCCAGCAGGAATGTGATCTTTGAGCCACTGGAAATCGCGCACCTGAGTGGCTGCGGCAGTTACTACGAGATAACGCTCGGTTGCTTCGCGAGTAACAGTGAGGTCGGCTTCAATGCCGCCGCGCTCATTGAGCCACTGCGTGTAGACAAGCTTGCCAACAGGCACCGACATGTCGTTTGCAGAGACATTGTTGATGATCTGCTCGGCATCGGCACCCTCGAGAACGAACTTGCCGAATGACGATTGGTCAAACATGGCAACTGCTTCGCGAGTGGCTTTGCACTCTGCTGCCGTGTATTCGAACCAGTTTTGACGACCATATGTGTATTCGTATTCGGCTTTTTTGCCTGCAGGAGCAAACCAGTTTGTGCGCTCCCAACCTGCGACTTCACCAAAACATGCGCCTTTTGCGGCAAGGCGATCATGCAATGCTGATCGACGAACACCGCGCGCGGTTTCTGGCTGACGGAATGGCCAGTGCATTGCGTACAACAAACCAAGCGATTCGACAGTGCGATCATGCAGGTAATTTCGGTTGCGTTGAAACGGCATAACGCGACGCACATCAACATCCCACAAGTCCATTGGAGGACGACCATCGACAATCCAGTCGGCGAGAACTTTGCCTGCACCACCCGATGACTGAATACCAATCGAGTTGAAACCTGCTGCAACAAACAAACCTGGAACTTCTGGTTGCTCGCCGAGCAAGTAACGATCGTCTGGCGTGAATGATTCTGGACCGTTGAAGAACAAACGAATTCCGGTTTGTGCGAGCAACGGCATACGGTGCGTTGCGTTCTCAACGAGCGGTGCAATATGTTCGAAGTCTTCTGGTAGCGACGTGAACGAAAAC
>CAINTF010000280.1 GCA_903853285.1 uncultured Acidimicrobium sp.
ACCACGATGTTCTTGGGTGTTGCATTTACTGAAGCACTTGCACTTATCGGCTTCGTGGCCTTCATTCTGCTCAAGTTCGCCTGACCAATGCGAGTACACGTAACGACATTGCAGGGTGACCTGGTCGAGGTGCACGTTTCCTCTAGCGGGGCAACCACCTCGAGCGAGGTAACCACCACGGCCGAGACCACTGGTCCGAACCCAATTTCTCCTGAGGGCAAAGAGCTCGTCTGGGGTGCTGGTTCGTTCTTGGTGTTCTTGGTCATCATGCGTGTGTTTCTTTTCCCAAAACTTAAAAAGGGAATGGACGCTCGTTACAACGGAATCCGTGAGGACTTCGAACAAGCAGACGCAACGCGTTTGTCGGCAAAAACTGACGTATCAAAGTATGAAGCAGCTCTTGCAGAGGTTCGCGCCGAAGCAGCAGCACGAGTCGACAAAGCACGTCAGACATTGGATCAAGAGCGCAGCACAAAGATCGCAGAAGCAAATGCCCGCATCGCCACAAAGCGACAGGCTGCTGATGCCGAAATAAATGCTGCACGAACTGCTGCACGCGACCAAGTCGCCGCTGCAGTTGCAACGGTTACAACACGCACTACGCAGCTTGCAGTGGGCAAGTCTCCAGACGCGAGTGTTGTGCAAAAAGCCGTGCAAGAAGCGATGCAGACAGGAGCACGTTCATGATGAATCACTTCATTGCGCTGTTGGCAAACGAAGATCCAACGCAGACACACAGTTGGAT
The DNA here is from genome assembly GCA_903853285.1 of uncultured Acidimicrobium sp. GTDB lineage: Bacteria > Actinomycetota > Acidimicrobiia > Acidimicrobiales > Ilumatobacteraceae > UBA3006. Next base: position 746 of record CAINTF010000280.1, read on the forward strand.
CTTGCCTGAGCAAGCCGAAATCATTTACGGAGGCCTTGCCTCAGTGATCGTGATTGGTGCGTTGGTCAAGTTTGCGGGCCCAGCAATTAAGAAGAGTTTCAATGCACGCACCGCCAAGATTCAAAAAGAACTTGACGATGCCGCTGGCGCAAAGGTCACTGCCGATTCGGATGCCAAAAACATTCGTGCGGCATTAGGCGATGTGGCAGGCGAGCGCGCTCGTATGTTGGCCGAAGCTGACACGCAAGCAGCAGCAGTGTTGAACGAAGGTCGTGTGCGAATCACGGCAGAAGTTGCTGAACTCGAAGCAAAAGCTGAAGCCGATCTCAGTTCGGCACGTGGTCGTTCGAGCGATGAATTGCGCGCAGAGATTTCATTGCTCGCTTCAATCGCAACACCAGTAGTTGTGCAAGCAACGCTTAATGATCAGACTAAAAACGAATTGATCGAGTCATTTATCTCGAGCGTAGGAGCAGGCCGATGAGCACTGTAAAAATCGAGGCATACGCAACTGCATTGTTTGAGATTGCTCAAGCAGATGGCACTCTTGCTCTTGTTGAGGACGAATTGTTTCGCGTTGCTCGCGCATTCGAATCAAATGAGCAATTGCGCAACACGCTGAGTGACTCAACAATTCCGGCAGATCGACGTCAGCAAGTTGCCGAGCAATTGCTCGGTTCAAAAGCATCCAACACCACAACACAACTTGTGTCTTTGGTAGTTGGTAGCGGCCAAGTACGTGACTTGCCAGCAATCGTCGACTCGCTTGTCAAGCGTGCATCGAGCGAGAAGCAGCAAGAAGTTGCTGAAGTTCGCAGCGCAGTTGCATTGAGTGATGATCAAAAGACTCGTCTTGCAGCAGCCCTCACCAAAGTGACGGGCAAACCAGTAAATCTCAAAGTTGTCATCGACCCAAGCGTGTTGGGTGGCTTGGTTGCAGTAGTTGGTGACGAAGTCATCGACGACACCGTGCGCACCCGTCTCGACCAGTTGAAGACCCGAATCTGATTTCGTTCTGAAAGGACAAAAACATGGCTGAATTAACACTCTCCGCAAGTGACATTGCGGCAGCGATTACCAAAGGACTCGATGGCTACATGCCATCCACAGAGGCACGCACCGTTGGTCGCGTGACAGAAGTGGGTGACGGTATTGCGCGCGTGAGCGGCTTGCCAGATTGTGCAGTGAACGAGTTGCTCGAGTTTGAGGGCGGCGTTGTGGGCTTGGCTCTCAACTTGGACGAAGACTCAATCGGTGCCGTAGTACTCGGTGAAGCATTCTCTATCGAAGAAGGTCAACCAGTAAAAGCAACTGGTCGCATCTTGTCGGTTCCAGTTGGTGATGCAATGTTGGGTCGCGTTGTTAACGCGCTCGGCACACCAATCGACGGCAAGGGAGACATCGTTGGTTCAATTTCACGCCGTGTAGAAGTACAGGCGCCAGGAATCATGGGCCGCAAGCCAGTGCACGAACCATTGCAAACAGGCATCAAAGCCATCGATGCCATGACCCCAATCGGTCGTGGACAGCGCGAGTTGATCATTGGTGACCGCAAGACTGGCAAGACCACGATTGCGATTGACACCATCATTAACCAGCGCGGCTTGGGTGTGAAGTGCATCTACGTTGCGATCGGTCAAAAAGGTTCGACTGTTGCACAGACGGTAGAAGTGTTGCGTCAGTACGGCGCACTCGAATACACCGTCGTTGTAGCTGCACCTGCATCTGATCCAGCACCGTTTAAGTACCTTGCTCCATACGCAGGTTGCGCAATTGGTCAGCATTGGATGGAAAACGGCGAGCACGCACTCGTTGTGTACGACGACTTGTCAAAGCAAGCAGAGGCGTATCGCCAGATGTCATTGCTCTTGCGTCGCCCACCAGGTCGTGAGGCTTACCCAGGCGACGTGTTTTATCTACACAGCCGCTTGCTCGAGCGCGCCGCAAAATTGAGCGACGCTAACGGCGCAGGTTCACTCACTGCATTGCCAGTGATCGAAACCAAAGCAGGCGACGTATCGGCATACATTCCAACCAACGTGATCTCGATCACCGACGGTCAGGTGTACTTGCAAGACAACTTGTTCAAGTCGGGTGTTCGTCCAGCTGTCGACGTAGGTATCTCGGTGTCTCGCGTGGGTGGTGCTGCACAGATCAAAGCAATGAAGAGCGTTTCGGGAACACTCAAGCTCGACTTGGCGCAGTTCCGTGAACTCGAAGCATTCGCAACGTTCGGTTCTGAACTCGACCCAATTTCAAAAGCACAGCTCGAGCGTGGTTATCGCTTGGTTGAGCTGCTCAAGCAGCCGCTCAACAGCCCAATGTCGATTGATGAGCAAGTTGTTTCAATCTTCGCTGGCACCAAGGGCTACCTTGACACCATTCCAGTGTCCGATGTTCGTCGCTTTGAAAACGAATTGCTCGAACACATGCGCAGTCGTCATGCATCAGTGCTTGCAGGCATCCGTCAAGATCCAAAGGCCGATGTGCCAAAAGATCTTGCATCGATTGTCACTGCATTCAAAGATGCATTCCGCATTACATCCACCACGGCAACAGCCGACCCAACTCGCACCGATGCCGGTGAAGTTGGCGACGCAGCCTCAGCCAAGACTCTCGCAACGGAGTAACAAATGGCTGGCGGTCAAGAGCGCATTCTGCGCGGACGAATTCGGTCCGTTCAGGCGACTAAAAAGATTACGCGTGCTATGGAATTGATTGCTGCTTCGCGCATCGTCAAAGCCCAGCAACGTGTGATTGCCGCCGTGCCATACAGCGAACGCATCACTGAAGTTGTCAAAGATTTGGCAGCAGGTGGAGCCGGTCTTGATAGTGAGTTTTTGAAGCCACGCGAAAACATTCGCACGACTTGCTACGTTGCGATTTCGGCAGATCGTGGTTTGTGTGGCGGTTACAACTCAGGTGTGCTGCGTGCAACTGAAGGTGAAGTTAAAGCCGACGTGTTGGCTGGCAAGGACTATTTGGTTGTTCCTGTTGGTCGCAAAGCAGAGGGCTACTTCCGCTTCCGTGGTTACAAAATGGGCACGGGTTTCGCTGGTTTTTCAGACGGACCAAGCTACGCAGATGCAAAGCGCATTGGTGAATACGTCGTTGATTTGTATGTCAAGGGCGAGATCGATCGCGTTGAGTTGGTGTACACACGTTTCGTTTCCGCTGGCACACAAGAGCTCGTGCGTCGACCACTTGTTCCACTCGAGCAAGATGTTGCTGCGGGTGGCGATGGCAAGCCTGCGGGTGCCACAAGCAGTTACGAGTTTGAGCCAGATCCAGATGTGATCTTGCAAACGTTGTTGCCACGCTATGTAGAAGCTCGCGTTTACGCGGCGCTCCTCAACGCGGCAGCAAGTGAGCATGCATTCCGTCAACGCGCTATGAAAGCTGCGACCGACAATGCCGAAGAGCTCGTCAAAAACCTCTCGCGCATCATGAACCGTGCGCGTCAAGATTCAATCACAACCGAAATTATGGAAATCGTTAGCGGCGCCGAAGCACTCGGCACTAAGTAAGTCTGCATACAAAGATCAAAAACAGGAGCACAACATGAGCACAGCAACACAGAACCCAACAGGACTCAAGGATGGTCGAGTAGTCGCCATTGCTGGTCCAGTGATCGACGTCGAGTTTCCTCGCGGCGCACTTCCAGAGCTCAATCAAGCTCTCGAGTTCACCGTCAACGTAGAAGGCAAAGATATTTTCATCCTTGCTGAAGTTGCACAGCAGTTGGGACACAGCCGTGTGCGCGCAGTCTGCTTGAAGCCAACTGACGGTCTTCGTCGTGGTACTCCAGTGCGCAACACCGGTCACGGACTACAAGTGCCAGTGGGTGAAAAGACACTTGGTCACGTATGGAACGTGTGGGGCGACTGCCTCGACGGCAACAACGATGACTTCAAAGATGTTGAGCGTTGGGACATTCACCGTCCAGCCCCAGACTTCGCAGCACTCGAGCCAAGCCGTCGCATGTTTGAAACCGGAATTAAGGTCATCGACTTGCTCACCCCATATTTGGCTGGTGGAAAAATTGGTTTGTTCGGTGGCGCAGGCGTAGGCAAGACCGTTCTCATCACCGAAATGATTAACCGCGTGGCGTCAAACCACGGTGGTGTGTCGGTGTTCGCCGGAGTAGGCGAGCGCACCCGTGAAGGTACCGACCTTCGTATTGAAATGGAAGAGTCGGGCGTGTTCGAAAAAGCTGCTTTGGTCTTTGGCCAGATGGACGAACCACCAGGCGTGCGCTTGCGCGTTGCTCTTTCGGCACTCACCATGGCCGAGTATTTCCGTGACGTGAAAAACCAGGACGTG
>CAINTF010000281.1 GCA_903853285.1 uncultured Acidimicrobium sp.
CAAACAACGGGAGCGACCAGAAAATGAACGCTGAAAAAAGCAATTCATCCCAGCCACTCTGGCACGGACGCTTCAGCGTTGCTCCTGCAGCAGAACTCATGGCTTTCACGCAAAGTCTTTCGTTCGACAAGCGACTGTGGAAAGACGACATTGCTGGCTCGATTGCGCACGTTAAGGGTCTCGAGCACGTTGGCCTTCTGTCAAAACAGGAGGCAGGTGCGATTAAGGATGCCTTGAATCTTGTGGCCACCGAGATGGGCAACAATACGTTTGTCTTTGTTGCATCTGATGAAGACATTCATACAGCAATAGAGCGTCGCGTCACCGAAATTGCTGGCGAGGTTGGTGGCAAGGTGCATACAGGTCGTAGTCGCAATGATCAGTGTGTCACCGCTGTTCGACTGTGGACTAAGCGAGAGCTCGGCGCGCTTGCAAATCAACTGCTTGAACTTTGCGATGTATTGGCTACTCGTGCCGATGCGGCTGGGTGGGGCAGCGACGGCGTGTATTTGCCTGGCTACACACACTTACAGCGTGCTCAGCCAGTTCTTCTTGCTCATCATTTGCTTGCTCATGCCTGGGCATTTACACGCGACATTGACAGGCTCTTGCAAACGATCGAACGACTCGACGTTTCTACATTGGGTGCGGGTGCTCTTGCTGGATCTTCATTGCCACTTGATCCAAAGTTCACTGCAAAAGAAATGGGATTTGCGAACTATTTTGCAAACTCTCTCGACGCAGTATCGGATCGAGATTTTGTTGCAGAGGCGCTCTTTGACATTGCTCTGATTGGAACACATCTCTCGCGAATTGGTGAAGAGTTTGTGTTGTGGACCACAACAGAATTTGGCTTTGCTTCTCTCGACGATAGTTATGCAACCGGATCATCGATGCTGCCGCAAAAAAAGAACGCTGACATAGCCGAGCTTGCTCGCGGTAAGACTGGTCGATTGATCGGCAACTTGACTGGACTGCTTGCGACTTTGAAGGGGCTTCCACTTGCGTATAACCGCGATTTGCAAGAGGACAAGGAACCATTGTTTGATTCATATGATCAAGTTTCATTGGGTATAACGGCAGTGACCGGCATGATCGCTACGGCAACTTTTCATCAATCAACTATGGGCGAGGCCGCTGATGCGGAGATGCTGTTTGCTACAGATCTTGCGGAGTGGCTTGTACAACAAGGAACGCCGTTTCGTCAGGCTCATGCAATGGTTGGAAGTTTGGTTCAGCAATCAATCAGTGGTAGCGATTCTCTGCGTGATCTCGTGCGTAAGGATCCAAAATTCGGTGAAAGTGCTGCCGCATTAATTGGCAAGGGTCTTGGCGTGGGTCATCGCACATCGCCAGGTGCAAGTGGTCCAGTGGCCGCAATTGAGCAACAGACAAGATTCACGAATCAAATTGCTTCATTGAGAGCACGTATCAACACCAAGTAACCACCTATTATTGGCGCATGGCTTCGAATGGTGTTCCGTTGCATCGCGACATCGTTGCCGAGTTTGCGTCACGAGGATTGATTCATGACTCGACCGATAGGGCAGAGCTGACCGCCCGAAGCACTACTTCGCAGATTTCTGCGTATGTGGGTTTTGATCCAACATCAGATTCGCTGCATGTAGGAAACCTCTTGGGGCAAATTTCCCTGAGACGCCTGCAGCTGTTAGGGCACCGCCCAGTCGTGTTGGCTGGTGGTGCAACGGGCATGGTCGGCGATCCATCGGGTCGAAGTGACGAACGAAATCTGCTCGATGCCGAGACGCTGAATCACAACGTGCAATCAATCAAGCGACAACTTGAGAGAATTTTGGATTTCTCTCCTGGACACACTCAGGCGATCTTGGTTGATAACGCAGAGTGGACTGCAAAGGTTTCCGCGCTCGACTTTTTGCGAGATGTCGGTAAACACATCACGGTCAACCAAATGTTGGCAAAGGATTCGGTCAAGTCTCGACTGGCGGAAGGTAATGGTCTTTCATTTACCGAGTTCAGTTACATGTTGCTGCAGGCAAACGATTTTCGACACTTGTGCGAGCACCAGAGTTGCGAAATGCAAATGGGTGGATCTGATCAGTGGGGCAATATCACTGCGGGTATTGATCTCATTCGAAAGACATTGGGGAGAAGTGCATTTGGTCTGACTTGGCCGCTCGTTACTAAATCTGATGGATCAAAATTTGGCAAGACGGCTGATGGTGCTGTGTGGCTTGATGCTCGTCGGACTTCGCCGTATCAGTTCCGTCAATTTTGGATGCAACTGAGTGATATTGACATTGAAAAGATGTTGCCGCAATTCTCGTTGCGTTCAATGGATGAGATCAAGGAGATATTGACCGAGCAGCGCGCTCGACCAGAGTCGCGTGTTGCGCAGCGAACACTCGCACGCGAATTGACCGAGTTACTGCATGGAGAAGAATCGGCAGTTGCGGCCGAGCAGGCAGCTGATGTGTTGTTTGGAGCGAATCCAGTTTCAGCAAGCCCCGCGGCTTTGCATCTGATTGCCTCTGAAGTGTCGGGTAGCGCGATGGGTAAAGCTGCTTTGGGTGATGCTGTGAGCGTTTTGGTTCTAACTGGACTCGCAACATCAAATACTGAAGCACGCAGATTGCTCA
>CAINTF010000282.1 GCA_903853285.1 uncultured Acidimicrobium sp.
AGCCATTGTCCAATTGACGAGCTCGAAATCATCACTCGTCACTTCGCGACCAAGTAGGGCAGCAGTTGTTTCGCAAGCGACTGACATGTTTGTTCCCCAGATTGCGGTAAAGCGCGGGGGGAACGACGCATCTTCGAGTGCGGTCGGCCACGAAGCTTCAACAATGTGGCCAAGTTGCTCGAGTTGCTTTGCGACTATATGAACACCTTCGACACACTCGTGATCGATGTCGCCGGCAAGTGGGCGATGATCGAGAAAACCGATGCGAAGTTTTTCGACAGGCGCACCAACTTCGCTGAGAAATGATCGCGATGGTGCAGGTGCAATGACTCGGTCACCGACACCTGGACCGTGCGTTGCATCGAGCAGAGCAGCGCAATCGCGCACAGTGCGCGTGACTACGTGTTCGACACCAAGATTTGTTTCGTCCCTCATTGGGGAAGCAGTGATGCGACCCTGGCTAACTTTGAGCCCAACAAGACCACAACATGCGGCGGGGATTCGAATAGAGCCGCCACCATCTGTGGCGTGCGCTGCTGGAACGATGCCTGCAGCAACTGCTGCGCTGCTGCCACCACTTGAACCACCAGAGATTCTGCTGGTATCCCACGGCGTGCGAGTTGGACCCCATGCTTCTGGTTCGGTGGTGGGAACGCTTCCAAACTCTGGCGAATTTCCCCGACCGAAAATCACAAGTCCTGCTCGTATAAACCGCTTGACATGCTCGGTGGTGTAAGTAGAAATGTGATGTGCATTTTTGAGCGCAATATTGCCGTTTGAGATGGGTTGACCTTGAAGAGTCGCGTTGAGATCTTTCAAAATAAATGGCACGCCACGGAATGGCATTGCATTGTCATCGGGGAGTGAGGCTGCAACTTTGCGTGCATCGTCGTCCCATCGGTAGGTGAGCGCGTTGATGACGGGGTTAAGTTTGTCGGCACGTTCAAGTGCCGCGTTGAGGAGTTCAAGCGGCGTCACTGCACCATCTCGTACGAGTTGGGCTTGGGATGTTGCATCAAGCCACTGAGTTTCATCGGCGATTGAAGTCATAATTTCCCCTAGTGTTGTCTGCTTATGAGCGACTCTCCTGAACCAAGCCAACTTACCGCACGCGATGTGCTGCGATTTACGAACGCGCGTCGCATGTTGGGCAGTAGTTTCGCATTTCACATTGGCGTATCGCTACAAGCGGCCACTCTAGGAAAGCATATTTTTGACGTCACCGGCCGCGCAATTGACATTGGATGGCTGGGGTTAGCCGAATTTGGCCCTATCGCTCTGCTTGTGTTGGTGAGTGGAAGCGTCGCCGACAGGTTCAATCGCAAGCACGTCGCCGCACTGGCTCTTGTTGGGGAGATGATGTGTGCAATCGCCCTCGTCGCCTACTCGTTGTCTGAGCCGACGGCTGTATGGCCGTTCTTCCTCATTGCGGTCGTATTTGGAATATCACGCGCGTTTTTGTCTCCAGCAACGCGCGCGATGTATCCGATGGTCGCACCCGATGGAGGATTGCCACCAATCATTGCGATGTCGTCCGGTGTGTGGACTTCGGCGATGATCATCGGTCCAGCAGCATCAGGATTTTTGTATTCAGCTGCTCCGTGGGTTGCATATGCGACAACCACTGCATTGATATTTATCGGCATCATCGGAATCATGCGAGTGCAGCTTGAGCGCGACCCGACCCCACGCGACCCGGATGAGAAAGCGACGCTGCGCTCGGCAATGGAAGGTCTCTATTTCATTCGACGCACACCAATATTGCTCGCCGCAATTTCGCTTGATCTTTTTGCGGTGCTATTTGGTGGAGCGATTGCACTGCTTCCTGCAATCGCAGAAGAACAATTGCATGTGGGAGACGTTGCCTATGGATGGCTGCGAGCATCTGCGGGCATTGGTGCTGCAGCAATGGCTTTGTTTTTATCAATCAAACCATTGCGTCGAAACGTGGGTAAAGCATTACTGATTGCTGTCGGAATTTTTGGTGCAGGCACAATCGTGTTGGGTGCAACACACACATATTGGATTGCGTTTGCTGCCGTGTTGACGCTCAGCGCTGCAGACATGGTGAGCGTATTTATACGTGGATCAATTGTTCCATTAGTGACCCCAGACTCAAAGCGGGGGCGTGTGTCGGCTGTTGAGAATGTGTTTATCGGTGCAACAAACGAACTTGGCGCATTTGAATCTGGTGCAGCATCACAAGCATTTGGTACCCCCGCTGCAGTGATTGGCGGAGGTATCGCTACTCTTGGCGTTGTGGCTGTTTGGTGGTTTGGCTTTAAGCCATTGCGCGATATCGACATGTTCAGTGATTTGGACGCGCCAGAAAATCCTGTATGAAAGTAATCACCGCTTGTCCGCTTGATTGCCCCGACTCGTGTTCACTTGAAGTAACAGTTGAGTTAGGCAAAATTGTTGATATTGATGCTGCGCCAATTGGCGAGCAGGCGAACCCGTTGACCGACGGATGGATCTGTAAAAAAGTGAAACATCACGCGGAGCGCGTGTATTCAAAAGAGCGAATCATGACGCCTTTGATCCGAACTGGACCAAAAGGTGCCGGACAATTTCGTAGCGCAACTTGGGACGAAGCAATAAATCTTGTCGCAGGCAAAATCTCGAGTGCGGTAAGCGAATTTGGTCCCGACAGTGTGCTTCCGTATCTCTATAACTCCTCTTCGGCACGTATCGACAAAAAGCGTTTAATGCCGCACCTATTTGAGCGATTGGGCTGCCCCGAGATTGAGCACACCATCTGTGCGGGAACGAGTTCGGCAGCTTGGGAGCGAGTGTTCGGTGACATGTTGTCAAGTGACCCACTGGATTTGGTGCACTCCAAGTTGATAGTGGTATGGGGTGCTAATCCTGGTGCAAGCAACACGCATTTACAGCCGGTGATTGCGCAAGCAAAGAAGAACGGTGCAGTTGTGGTGGTGATTGATCCGCGACGC
>CAINTF010000283.1 GCA_903853285.1 uncultured Acidimicrobium sp.
ACTTGCCACCGGCGTGCAGCACGGTAAGCACCACTTCGAGTGCCGACTTGCCTTTGTGTGGGCCAGATGGATATGGATCGACTGGAATACCGCGACCGTTGTCGCTCACCGAACACGAGCCGTCGGCCTGCAATGTAATGACAACTTTTGTGCAAAAGCCAGCCATTGCTTCGTCGACTGCGTTATCAACCACTTCCCAGATCAGGTGATGTAACCCTGCAAGACCGGTTGACCCGATGTACATACCTGGGCGTTTGCGAACTGGATCAAGCCCTTCAAGGACTTGAATGTCTTTTGCGCCATACGAAGCAGAGCCGGCGGTGGACGATTTACTGGCTTTGGCAGTTGCCATTATTGACCCCGAAAAGTTGGGCCCCGAAGGGGATTTTTAGACGAATTGAGCAACATAAATAACACAGTGAAGTCTACCAATTACCTGTTGCGCGGATTGCGTTTTACTCGCACTTCGATGGCGGTAATTGTGCTGGTTGTTGCAGCGTTCAATTTCTCAACAAGTTGCGGTTCTAAAAACCTCATTTGAGTCGCCCACGAAGGATCATCGATTTCAACGATGAGTCGACCTCGTTCAAGTTTGATCGGTGTGACGTGTTGGGCAACTTGCTCACCAACTATTTTTGGCCACTCAGCAAAAACGCCGGTGATCGCGGTTGTTGATTCGGCGCCAAGTCGGTCAAGTAACGCGTCAAGTGCACCCGCGAGCGAAGTGCTCGAGTTGTTGGTTAAAAAACTTTGCTCGTTTTCGCTCATGTCTTCGTTCTCGTTTTCAGGATTCACGGATGGTTCCGCCTTCAATGTGTACGAGAGTGTCCGGATGTGCAGTTTGCGGCAAAACCCCCGCAGAAGTAATGAGTACTTGGCCTAGCGGGAAGTGCCGAAGGAGGGCGGCGCTGCGATGAGGGTCCAATTCAGACAACACATCGTCCAAAATAAGCACGGGTGGGCTGCCAATTTCGGTAGTGATGAGGCGATGGACTGCCAACCGAAGAGCAAGCGCGAGGGTTCGTTGCTCTCCTTGCGACGAGTGAGTCCTCGCAGGCAAACCATTGATTGACAATTCGATGTCGTCACGGTGTGGGCCAACAGTGCTCGAACCGCGCCTCAGATCATCGTTGCGACATTCACTTAAGCAACGCGCGAGACCTTTTGCTCTCCATTCTGGGGCGTACAACATGCCGACAGGGGTTTGACCTTCGTTGAGTTCGGCAAGTTCTACATACGCCGCTTGTACTTGGGGCAACAACATTTCAAGCATTTGTATTCGAACGTCACCAAGTTGTGTTCCATGCAGCGCCAATTTTTCGTCCCACACGTCGAGTGTTGTTTCGATGTCTGGTGAAAGACGCCCGCCGGATTGTTTGAGCAATGCGTTTCGTTGTTTCAGTACACGTTCAACTTCGCTGCACAATGCATCTTGTTTTGGCCACAACGCAACCAATGCGTCGTCCAAAAAATCTCTGCGGACCGACGGCGCGTCTTGCACAAGGTTGAGGTCTTGAGGGGAAAACACCGTGGTACGCACAACCCCCAATAAATCGCGGGTTTTGGCGAGTTTTTGCTTATTTACCAGCACCTTATTGCGGCCGGTCCGACTGAGTTCTGCCTCGATCAGCACCTCGCGGCCATCTGAATGGGTAATCGTTGCCCGAATGACTGCCGTGTTGGCGCCGGTTCTAATCATTGCTTCGGTTGGCACTCCCCTGAAACTTTTCAGTGTTGCCAAATACGACAATGCTTCAACAAGATTAGTTTTACCTTGTCCGTTATCGCCAATGACCGCCGTGACGCCATCGGTCAATGTGATCTGCGCCGACTCATAGTTACGAAAGTCGGTGAGCTCCAGGCGTTGAATTAACACAGGCCGGCAACGCTAGGGCGTCACTAGTTGGTGAGACGTTGTGGCATCACCAAGTACAGATAGTCGGGCGCCCCAACTCCGCGCAACACTGCGGGTTTAATTGGATCAGTTGTTTGAATGGTGATCTCGTCGCCGCTCACTGCTTCAATACCAGCAGCAAGATACTCAGGGTTGAAACCAACAGTGATCTCTGACCCAACCATTGTTGCGTCAAGCTCTTCAACTGTGTTGCCGACGTCTTGAGTGGTAACAATCAACTTGAGTGAAGTTGCTGTCATCTCGAGTCGAACCGGAGTCGTTTCGCGAGCCAAAATTCGACAACGACGAATCGCTTCAAGAAGCGGTTCGCGAGCCGTAGTGAGTGTGTTTGGGTAACTCGGTTGAATGAGTTGGCGATAGTTAGGAAACTCAATTTGCAACAAACTTGTGCTGAGGGTGGCTTGGCCAACCGTAAAAGTTGCGCGGTCGCCAGCCAAACACAATGAGGCCTCCTCACCACTTGCAAGCAGTCGCTGCAATTCGTTGAGAGCGCGGCTCGGAATTACCACTTTTTCGCCATGACCCAAAATATTGCTGCCTGGCAGATCACGAACAGCAAGACGGTACGAGTCGGTTGCAACAAGTCGCAAACCTTCTGGTTCGGCCGACATCAACACACCGGTGAGTGCAAGCCGTTGCATGTCGGACGAAGCTGCTCGCACAACTTGACGTAACGCATCAGCAAAAACACTTGCGGCCAGTGTGACCGGTGGAGCACTTGCTTGAACAATGTTTGGAAAGTCTGTTGCGGCAAATGTTGGGACTGTGAACTGGGCGCGGCCCGAACTTACGCTGACTGTCTCGCCTGTAGTTTCAACAGTTACTTTTCCTTCAGACATCGACCTCACAATGTCGCTCATAAGTTTTGCGCTTGCTACAACTACACCATCTTCTAATCCGCCAACATTCAAAACAAACTGAATTGAGAGATCGTTGTCTGTACATGACAACAACAACTTGTCGCCAGTAACTTCGATACGAACACCCGATAATGCAGGCATTGCGTTGTTGCGTGTGGATGCAACTCGTGCTGCAGCTCCAAGCGCCTCAGCAAGAACTTCTCGCTCAACTCTGAATTTCATGGCCTGCTCCCTCGTGTTGCGCTGTTTATCGTTAAATGTGGATGTTTGTAAGAAGAACTAATAACAGTAATAAGTCCTGTGGATTGGGGATAACGGGTGTGTTTCCCAATTACACCAACGGTTGCAACCTCACACACACCCAACCGGCCCACCACATCTTGCATCTGTGTAGTTTTTGGCGCAGTGGAAAACTTCTGTTTATCCACCGACCGTGCACCGTCTTCACACATGGTTGTCCACATGTTGCGGCGGAGTAATAATGCGTTCATTGTCTGACCCGTTACGACGTCTTAAACTTTTGAACGAGTTCGTTCACTTGTTCGAACACTTGCTTGCGCTCGCTCATCATCCGTTTGGTTTTGTCAACCGCATGGATCACCGTGGTGTGGTCTCGCCCACCAAACAACCTTGCGATCGCTGGGTAACTGAGGTCGGTGAGTTCACGAAACACATACATTGCGGTTTGGCGCGCCAAAACCAAAGGCCGTTGACGACTCTTGCCCTTCATAGCTTCGACATCAAAACCCAAGTGATCAGAAATTTCAATTAACAACTGCTCATCTGTGCGCGGCTTAGGAGCTGTTCGTGTGAGCAAATCAACAAGCAGTTTTTGAGCCAACGAAACATCGACAACCGTTTTGTTGAGACTGGCGTAGGCACCCACGCGGATTAATGCCCCTTCAAGCTCACGAATGTTTGAGGTGACATTGCTCGCAATGAACTCCAAAACATCGTTGGAAACAAACGTGTTCTCTCGTTCGGCCTTGTTGCGCAAGATTGCAAGACGTGTTTCCATGTCTGGCGGTTGAATATCGGTGATGAGGCCCCAACGGAAACGGCCACGCAAACGGTCTTCCAGGGTAGGAATTGCGTCTGGCACCCGGTCTGAAGAAATCACGATTTGTTTGTTGGCACCGTGCAACGAGTTGAACGTGTGAAAGAACTCTTCTTGTAGTCCTTCTTTGCCTTCCATGAACTGAATGTCGTCAATGAGCAATACATCAACTTCGCGGTATCTGCGTTTGAAGGCAGCAATGGTGTTGGAACGAATGCCATCGACGTACTCATTCAAAAATGTTTCCGTAGAGACATAGCGAACTTCGTAATGGGCGTAGTGCTGGTGGACGTAGTAGCCGATCGCGTGCAACAGGTGGGTTTTGCCCAAACCAGCCGAACCATAGATAAACAACGGGTTGTATGACCGGCCTGGGGTTTCGGCCACTCGTTGGGCAGCAGCCAACGCAAATTGGTTGGATGCACCCTTTACAAACGTTTCGAAGGTGTAGCGGGGGTTGAGACCTACTGCCGTTCCTTTACCAGTGCGACTTTTGAGGGTTTGGCCAAACGACATGGATGCTTCGCTGTTTTCGGAGCCGCCAGCTGATCGGTCGTTGAGTGAGTCATTGAGTTGAACCGGGCTGTCGAGAGATGTTGGCGAAGTGTTGAGGCGGTGAAGCACGTCGGTGGCTGTATTGGTCTGAACATCGATCAAGAGTTGGCGCTCGCTCGCTCCAACTTCGTTGAGGGCATCGCGGACCAAGGACATGTAGCGGGTCAAGATTCGTTCCCGCACGTAGGTGTTCGGAACCTGGAGTCGCAAACTCATCTTGTCGTCGGAAACAGCAACAGCGTCGTTAAAAGTTGAGAACCAAACAGCTTCGGAAACTTGTGCGCGTAAAACTTCTGCGGTGGCGCGCCAAACTTCATCGTGATTATCGACCTGAAGTTGGCTCTCAATTTCTTGTTCCATGCTGATCTCGTTCCGTTTCTTTTGCCTAAAACCGTTACCCAATAACCACTTGCCACGATCCACAACGCTGTCCACAGGGTGTGGATAGCGCCCCCAACTTTTCGGTGGGAGAAAGAAGGTAGCAGGTTTTCCACAGGTGAAAAAACTGGCGAGTCCCTGTAGAGTTGGACACCTTAACCATCGTCGTGTCGAGGTCAACTCGGGGCGCTACTCAGGAGGGGTGCATGAAACGTACTTTCCAACCAAACAACCGTCGCCGCTCCAAGAAGCATGGTTTCCGCCATCGCATGAGTACCCGCGCAGGCCGTGCGATTCTCAAATCTCGCCGGGCAAAGGGTCGTCACCGGCTTTCCGCTTGATCGGTCGAATCCGTCACCGGGAAGTCTTTTCCCGATTGTCCAAAGAGGGAACATATGTTCGCTCTCACGGGTTGTGGTGTTCGCTACTGCTAGATAATTCTCTTGAAAATGCCCATATTGGCTACGCCATTGGGCGCCAGGTGGGTGGAGCTGTTGAGCGAAACCGCATAAAACGCCAATTACGAGCCCTTTTTGGCTCCCGAAGCAGCCAATTACGACCCGGCTGGTACCTCATTGGAGTGACCCCAAAGGCCACTGGTTCCACATGGGACCAACTTGGAGCCTTGGTAGACCGCCTTATTGGCCAAATTGAGGCCAAAATCAGCCAGCCAAAGCCATGAATTCGGCCCATACACGCCCCCAATTGGCGATGCTCCGCAGCATTCGCTGGTATCAGTCATTGCAACCCAACAAACCATCGCCTTGTCGGTTTTTCCCATCCTGCTCCGAATATGCCCACGAAGCCATCGAATTGCACGGTTCCACCAAGGGTGGCTGGCTCATGATCAAGCGATTATTACGTTGTCGCCCCTTTGGCCCATCAGGGTTTGATCCAGTTCCAACGAATATCCCCGAGTCGGGCGTCAATTCGGCCATTTCACCGCCTACCGTCTCTACTGGCCAAAACGGCCCCCACGAAAGTTGTTGACCCCAGATGTTTGAACTTGCTTCCCGATTAATTGCAGAATTTTATTCGCTCACCCATAACTACGCCTTGGCGATTGGTTTGGTTGCCGTGGTGGTGATGTTGCTCATCACCCCACTCACACTCAAGAGCACCAAAGGCATGCTTGAGATGCAAAAACTTCAGCCGGAGATGCGACGTCTTCAAGCCCAGTTCAAAGGTGATCGCCAAAAATTAAACGAAGCGATGATGAAGTTGTATCAGGAACACAAAGTCAACCCGATGGCTTCGTGTTTGCCGATCGCGGCGCAAATGCCGGTGTTCATCATCATGTTCCGCGCGTTGCGAGGATTGATTAACCGTCCTGCCGGAATTGGAACTGCCTTCGTCCCAAAATATCTCGACCACACTTCGGATTTGTACAACTCGCTACTTGGCAAAACAAAAATGCTTGCATTTGGTTTGGATCTTGCAGAGACTCCAGTCGCCGCAGTGAAGGCCGGCTTCGGCAAAGGCATGATCTACGTCGGGTTTGTTGCATTGCTTGCCGGTTTGTATTTCGTGCAACAAAAAATGGTTGCATCGCGCACAGTAAGCCCAACCATGTCGGCGAGCCAAGCCAAGTTAATGCAGTATTTACCAGTGTTATTTGCTGTTTTTCAGCTTTTCCTTCCTACTGGTTTGATCGTCTATTACATGGTGCAAGCAATCATTCGCATCGTTCAGCAGTTCTACATCACCAAACGTTTTTATGGACACGATTCGTCGTTGGGGCGTCAAGCACAAGCCGCTAGCGCTGTAGCACGTGACATGAATCAAAAAGACAAAAAGGAAAACAAAAAAGAAATCAAACCTGCAGCAGATCCCGACGCACCTTTTTCGAGCAAGCGCGTCACTCCTCCAAAGGGAAAATCTTCTGGCACTTCGCGACGTCCGCAAGCTCCAGGAAAAAATCGAAGTGGTTCGGTTGCTCGCCGACCAAAACCATAATTAATTTATTCGCCACATCAAATAAGTAACGAGGAAATGTATGGAATGGGTAGAGACAACCGCTGACACACTTGAAGCAGCAAAAAATTTGGCACTCGATCAGTTGGGTGTTTCAGAAGAAGATGCCGAGTTCGATGTTCTTGAAGAACCAAAACCAGGTTTGTTTGGACGCACTCGTGGCGAAGCTCGTGTTCGCGCTCGAGTTCGACCAACAGCACCACGTTCAAAGCCAGAACGCCGTGATCGCGGTCCGAAGCGCACAACTCGTGCAGAAGGTGATGCACCGAAGGGCCGTCGTGGACCAAAGTCGGCAGCCGGGTCAGACCGACCACGCCGTGAGCCTCGAAAATCATCCGATGCCGAGCGGGCTCCACGCCCTGAAGGTCCCCCAGTAGATCCAGCCACTGTGAGTGCTGCTGCGACCACATTTTTGGAAGGAATGTTGACAGCTGCTGGTCTCGTTGGCCAAGTGACATCCACGCTGAATGGCGAAGATATCGATATCAACGTCTTGGGCGATGATGTCTCGGTATTCGTTGGACAACGAGGCGCCACATTAATGGCCGTGCAGGACCTCACCCGTGTAGTGAGCCAACGTCGCCTTGGCGACCATGACACCCATATGCGTGTTGACATTGGTAGCTA
>CAINTF010000284.1 GCA_903853285.1 uncultured Acidimicrobium sp.
AACCGCGCTTCTCTGGCGTTCACTTACCCATTCAGCACCGGGCACCAATCGCTTTACGCTTAGCGGATGGCGAGCCGTTGCATCGTCAACAACATTCTCAGCAATTTCCACCAGCGCGCAGTTTGCGTTATGCGCCATGGTGATAGCAACGGTCCTCGGACTCATGGTGTCTCTAGGCGTTGCGTACGGATCATCAAGATTTGTGTGGCTCGAGCGCATTTCGATACTGCCACTCACCGTCTCTGCGGTGACTATTGGACTTGGCCTTCTGATCACATACGACACTGCGCCATACGATTTTCGATCAGCCTGGATCATCACTCCACTCGCCCACTCCTTGATTGCTTTGCCGCTTGTGGTTCGCATAGTGCTTCCAGTCGTGCAGCAAATTCCAAGAAGTCTGCAGTCTGTCGCGTCCACCCTTGGGGCAACGCCGCTACAAACTTGGCTAACTGTTGATCGCCCTCTGATATCTCGTGCACTAGGTGCATCAGCGGCTTTGGCCTTTGCTGTTTCAATCGGTGAGTTCGGTGCAACAAGCTTTCTTACTCGCAGAGGCAGTGAAACTCTGCCAGTAACAATCTCGCGACTCCTCTCACGACCCGGTGACACGTTACGAACTCAGGCCTATGCACTCTGCGTCATTATTGTCGTTATCAGCATGATTGCAATATTTTTGATTGATATGTTTCGACCCAGCAGAAAGGCGAAGTGATGCTTGCTCTTGCCGGCATCACCATCAACTATGAAGGCCGAACTATTTTGGACAATGCATGCCTCAGCGTTGCGCGCGGCGAGATTGTCTCACTCGTTGGCCCAAGTGGTTCAGGCAAAACAACACTGCTACGGGTGATTGCTGGACTTGAACTACCAAGCCGAGGAACAGTAGTTATTGACAACAAACTGATGACTGGTATTCCGACCCACAAGCGTGATGTAGGCCTCGTGTTTCAAGACAACCAGTTATTTCCACACCTGTCTGTTTTTGACAACATCGCTTACTCATTGCGAATTAAACGAGTTTCGAAAGCACTGCAGATTGAGAAAGTAAATGAGATGCTGAGTCTCATTGGCATGGAAGATCTTGCACGTCGTGACGTTGGCCAGCTTTCGGGCGGCGAAGCAAAACGAATTGCAGTCGCACGCGCGCTCGTTGCTGATCCATTTATTTTGTTACTCGACGAACCGCTCACCGGTCTCGACGCTGAACTTCATGATCGACTACTCGACGACATGGGCGCCCTACTGCGTGCTCGCAGAACCACCGTGGTGCATGTCACCCATGATCACAATGAGGCAACACGGTTGTCTGACCGCGTAGTAGATGTGCGTACTTTGGGTCAGTCGGGTGTGCAACTACAGTAAAACACAATGACTTTCGATCCAGTACGCATTGGGTTTTTAGGAACCGGTTTCATTGCCACTTATCACTCCAAGAGTCTTAAGCGAGGTGGTGCAAATATCGTCCGCGCAGGCGCATACGATCCAGACACCAATCGTGCGCAGTCTTTTTGTGAGGCAAGTGGTCATGTGCAGTGCGCCTCAGAGGACGAAGTAATTGCAACGGCTGATGCCGTATATGTATGTACGTGGACTTCTGAGCATCGCAGGCTTGTTGAAAAAGTCATTGCTGCTGGCAAAGCAGTGTTTTGTGAAAAGCCCCTTTCGCCAACCCTTGCTGAAGCCAAGTTGCTCGTAGAAAACGTAAATGCAAGCGGAGCAATAAACCAAACAGGTTTAGTTCTGCGTCATGCACCGAGTTATTTGTGGGCGCGTGAGTTGATCTCTGACCCAAAAGCCGGACGGGTCATGAATGTGGTGTTTAGAGATGATCAGTTCATTCCAATTCAGAGCTACTACGCATCGGACTGGCGAAAAGATGTGGACCGTGCGGGCGCAGGAACTCTGCTTGAGCACAGCATTCATGATGTAGATATGTTGCACTTCCTGATCGGCGACATCACCAACACGAGCATGCGATCACACAACTTTCATGGTCATCTCGGCATAGAGGATTCTGTAAGTGCAACAGTGCAATTTGCAAACGGAGCAGTCGGTACTTTGTCATCCATATGGCATGACAATCTGACACGGCCAAGTCAACGCAGTGTGGAAGTGTTTTGCGAAAATCGAACGATCACGATGCGTGGTCACGAATGGTTTGGTCCAGTCGAGTGGCACGACAGCGACGGCACTTCCGGGTCTCTCGCGAATGATGAGTTACTCGCGCGCACTGAACCACTCGCCTTTGGTGCAACGAATGCCGATGTCGCATTTGTGCATGCAGTCGCCACACACACTCAGGCTTTTCCAGACGTCAACGTTGCATTGCGAGCACATATGGTCGTTGATGCCATGTATCAATCTGCTGCCCAAAACGGTACGAATGTGGGCGTCAATGGCTGAGAGTTATTTTATTGAAGAAGTGCCGACCGATGAGGTACTCGTGCTACGTATGGCAGTACTCAGAGATGGAACACCGTCTCAAGACCCGCGCTACAAAGAGGATGATACGGAAGGTTCGGTCAATCTCGGGATCAGAAACAACAACACCTTGATTGCGTGCTCGACGTGGTTGCCCCGACCCTGGCCACTAGACATTGACGCGCCGGCAACACAATTGCGTGGGATGGCCGTAGCCAAGCACGTACAAAGTAACGGAATTGGCCGCGTACTTCTACAAGCTGGAATCGACAG
>CAINTF010000285.1 GCA_903853285.1 uncultured Acidimicrobium sp.
AAACGATGCCCACCAACGTAAAGCCCAAGAGCATGTGGCTGCTGTTGAGACTCAATTGTCTGCAATTACTGGTCGCAAGATCACCATCGCATTTAATGCGCCGGCAGCGAAACCAAGTGCGGCTGCACCTGCTCGCACAAAGGCGCCTGTTGCAACCGACGAGCAAATTGCCGAAGCAGTGTTTGAAGATGTAGATCCTTCGCAGTTGACAAGTGCTCCAACAACGAAGTCGACCACGACTACTTCGGTTGAAGAACAACTCGCTAAAGCATTTCCTGGATCAAAATTGGTAGAGAAGCCAAAGAAAAAGTAGAACTTTGTCTAGATTGATTTCTCTCGCGTTATGAACTCTGCCTACACACCCCCAATGCAAGCGCTGATTGATGCACTTGGGCGTCTTCCTGGAGTTGGCCCAAAGGGTGCACAACGCATTGCTTTTCATTTGCTCAAGAGCGACTCTGTAGATGTAGAGCGGCTTGCGCATTCAATCACCGAAGCAAAAGCATTGGTGCGTTTTTGTGATCGATGTTTTAACTTTTCGGACGGACCAATTTGTCGTATTTGCGACGATGATCGCCGCGACGGTTCGATGCTCTGCGTTGTAGAAGAATCACGTGACATCATCGCCATCGAAAAGACCGGTGAGTTTCGTGGCCGCTACCACGTGCTCTTGGGCGCCATGAACCCTCTCGAGGGCATTGGTCCAGAGCAACTCAAGATTCGTGAATTACTTGCGCGACTTGACACAGAGGGCGTGAAAGAAGTGATCTTGTGCACAAACCCAAACACTGAGGGTGACGTGACTGCCATGTATCTAGCTCGACTGTTGAAACCTCTTGGTCTGCGAATTACTCGTATTGCAAGTGGCTTACCTGTTGGTGGAGACTTGGAATATGCAGATGAATTAACTCTTGGTCGCGCTCTTGAAGGCCGACGCGAAATGCCAGGCTGAGCAGATCTACAGAGTTACTTGACGCTTGAACTGCGCGTCAAGAGAGCATGTTTTTGCGAGTGATAGATACCGCGTCGACCGCTCAATGCGTAAGCCAATACACATGTAAGTGCAAGTGGCAAAGTCGCACCAGCGCCAAAGAGTTCAATACCGATCACGATGCACGCGATTGGGGTATTGCTTGCTGCTGCAAATGTGGCCATCATTCCGATTGCCGCAAACAACGGGATACTCGCATTAAGTAGTCGCCCTGTTTGCGCGCCAGCAAGTGCACCGATGATAAAAAGTGGAACCATTTCACCACCAATAAATCCAGTACCAAGACTGACGCTCGTAAATACGAGCTTCCAAGCAAATGCGCCTACGGCAATGCCAACCACACCTGCAAATGCTCCTTCGGCCAAGTGAGCCGAGAGGCCAAGGTAGTCACGACTTCCAGAAATAAGCACAAGTATTAACACGATGCATCCGCCAGCAACTGGGCGCAGCGGTTGCCATTTGATCCACCAGTGCGCGGCTCGATGCACAGTATGTGTGAGTTGAATAAACGCAAGTGCCAAGATCGAGCTCACGCCACTCAGCACAATAAGTTTCCATGACAAGCCCAATGAAAGATCTACCGGCACAAGAGTTCCAGTAACTAAGTGTTTGATATTGAGACTCTCTACGATCTTGTAACCAACGAGACCCGCAAGAAGAGCGGGCAACATCGCTTCATACCGAATGCGACCGTTCTCTTGTACTTCGAGCGCAAAAACCATGCCGCCAATGGGTACCCCAAAGAGGCCACCGAATGCCGCAGAGATGGCAGTAATCAATAACAGTTTGCGTGTTTCGGGTGAAGGAGAGAATGGCTTAGCAATGGTGTCGGCGACGCTTGCGGTGATCTGGATACCGGCACCTTCGCGGCCCGTTGACGCTCCAAAAAGGTGAGAGATTGCAGTTGCCAGAAAAACCATGGGGGCCATACGTCGTGGCACACCCGCGCCAGGTTCGTGTATTTCTTCCAGCACTAAGTTGCTGCCGTTGGCTACTCGTTCACCAAAGTGGTGATACATCAAACCAATAACGAGACCAGCAAGAGGTAAAAAATAGATGAGGTTCTCGTTGTCGTTCCGAGTTGTGTTGACCCAATTGAGCATGCGCAAAAAAGCGTAAGCAACACCACCACCAATAACGCCAACTACAACTCCAAGAACTAAATCAAATACAAGTTCCTTAGATCGTGCGTACAACGAGTGCATCACCTTGTCCGCCGCCACCACACAATGCTGCGGCACCCATTCCACCACCGCGGCGCTTGAGTTCGTGCAACAAAGTAAGTGCCAAGCGATTGCCACTCATGCCGATTGGGTGACCAAGTGCGATCGCTCCACCGTTGACGTTGACGATGTCATCAGAGATGCCGAGTTCACGCATTGATGCGATACCGACTGCAGCGAAAGCTTCGTTGATCTCGAACAAGTCAACATCAGAAACTTTTTTGCCTGCGCGCTCAAGTGCTCGCAAGATGCTGCGACTTGGTTGGTGCAACAACGATG
The DNA here is from genome assembly GCA_903853285.1 of uncultured Acidimicrobium sp. Taxonomy (GTDB): domain Bacteria; phylum Actinomycetota; class Acidimicrobiia; order Acidimicrobiales; family Ilumatobacteraceae; genus UBA3006. The sequence continues at coordinate 2,494 of CAINTF010000285.1, forward strand.
CGTTGTCTGGGCCAGCAACCATGCCGTACGAAACAAACTCGCCGAGTGGCTTGATGCCACGCTTTTCGGCTGCGCGCTTCGACATCATCACGATGGCTGAACCAGCATCGCTAATCTGGCTTGCATTACCAGCAGTGATTGTGCCCGCTTTATCAAATGCTGGCTTCAACGATGCGAGTGATTCCATCGTTGTCGATGCACGCACACCTTCGTCGGTATCGACAATCAGTGCATCACCTTTGCGTTGTGGAATTGACACAGGAACAATTTCATCAACAAACTTGCCAGCAGCAATCGCTGCAGCAGCTCGTTGATTGCTCTTCATTGCCAAATCATCTTGCACATCACGGCTGATATTGCCTTCGGTGTAACGGTCGGTGCCAAGACCCATGAGGCACGCATCAAATGCGCACCATAAACCATCTTTTTGAATCGCATCAAGCAGCGACACATCACCAAAGCGAAACCCAGAACGTGCGCCCATTGCGAGGTACGGCGCATTGGTCATGCTTTCCATACCGCCCGCGATCACGATGTCGGCTTCGCCGCTGGCGATCATTTGATCGGCCATATAAATAGAGTTGAGGCCCGACAAACACACCTTGTTGATGCTGATGCTCGGCACGCTCATTGGAATGCCAGCTTTTGCAGCGGCCTGGCGTGAAGGTACCTGACCTTGGCCAGCCATGAGTACTTGACCCATGATCACGTGCTCGACTTCGTGCGGTTGTACCCCTGCACGTTGCAAGGCTGCAGCAATTGCAAACCCTCCAAGTTCGGCGGCACTGAAAGAGGCGAGCGCGCCACTCATCTTTCCGATGGGTGTACGGGCTCCGGCGATGATGTATGAACCTGGCATGGGTTACAGCGTAGGGGTT
>CAINTF010000286.1 GCA_903853285.1 uncultured Acidimicrobium sp.
ACTTGCCAACTTGGCCGGATCGACCTGCCACATTGCATTCAAGTCAACAACACACAGATTGGCGGTGTCGCCTGCTTCAATATTGCAACCGTGGCTATCCGTGATCTGTGCAATTCGTGCTGGGTTTCGTGACATCACTGCTGCGATTTGCACTGGATCGAGATCTACTGCAGACAACACCACACCGAGGGCTGTTTCTAAACCGATCATGCCAGGTGATGCCTGATCGAGCGAGAGTTCTTTGTCTCTTCTGGCATGGGGCGCGTGATCAGTGGCAACCGCATCAATCGTTCCATCCAACAGTCCAACCTTGAGAGCTTGAATGTCGGAGATGCTCCGAAGTGGTGGATTGACTTTGTAAATGGGATCAAATGTCGTGAGCAGCTCCTGTGTCAACGACAGATGATGCGGAGTCACTTCGGCAGTTACGTTGAGACCTTCACTTTTGGCTGCACGCACCAGTTCAACTGATCGCGCAGTAGACAAATGTAGGAAATGCACCGATGCGCCAGTCATCCGAGACATCTCGATATCTCGCTGAACCATCATCTCCTCCGCAATGGCAGGCCATCCCGGCACGCCCATGTCCGACGAACAACCACACTCGTTCATCACTGCACCCTGAGTGAGCGCAGACACCTCACAATGTTGAGCCATGGTTACACCAAGAGTTTTCGCGTATTGCATAGCTCGACCCATGAGCACAGGATCCTGCACACCCGAACCATCGTCAGTGAAAATGCGCACACCCGCCGCACTGAGTTCGGCCAGTGGCGAAAGTGCTTCACCTTGACGCCCCATCGTGATGCAGCCACTAGGAAACACATCGAGCAAACCTGCTTTACGTGCTTGTTCACGCACAAACTCGATCACAGTCACCGAATCGTGGGCAGGGTTTGTGTTGGGCATTGCAATAAGTGCGGTGTAACCACCCTTTGCTCCCGCGCGACTTGCGGTTTCGATAGTTTCGGTGTCTTCGCGACCTGGTTCGCGCAAGTGGGCATGCAAATCGACGAAGCCAGGAAAGATGTGACAACCCGTTGCGTCAAGAACCACATCGCCTTTGAGATTGTTGCCAACTTTCACGATGACGTCGTTGTCAACCAGCACATCGATTTTCTCGACACCGTTTACACCAACAACACTTCCACCCTTAATCACAATCGTCATGACAACTCCTCTGCTGAAAGCAAGTCGAACAACACAGCCATACGCACCGAAACTCCATTAGTTACTTGCCTATGAATAAGCGAATTCGGTATGTCACTTGGGTCAATCAACATCTCGACACCTCGGTTCATCGGCCCCGGGTGCATCACTACTGCACTGGATTGCAGATCCGAAACGCGCTTCTCATCGAGACCGTACCTCGCACTGTATTCATGCAGGCTCGGCACCAAACCTTGCGCCATTCGTTCGCTTTGCAGACGCAACATGTACAACACATCGGTGCTCGCGAGTACTGAGTCCAGATCATTGCTGACCGTCACTGGCCAGTGTCCGATATTTAATGGCAGCAATGTTGGAGGTGCGACCAATGTGATGTTCGCGCCAAGCATCGAAAAGGCCTGAATATTGCTTCGTGCAACTCTGCTGTGCTTGATGTCGCCAACGATTGTCAGATTGAGCCCACTGAGATCTTCTTTGCCGAGAGCCTCACGTACCGTGTAACAATCCACAAGCGCTTGAGTTGGGTGCTGGTGTGCTCCATCACCGGCATTAACAATCGAGGCATTTGTCCACTGCGAAATTTGCCAAGGCACACCAACCGATTTGTGGCGCACGACAAATGCATCAACACCCATGTCGGTGATGGTCTCGATTGTGTCGCGCAAACTTTCACCCTTGTTGACGCTCGATGTGGAAACACTGAAATTCATAGTCTCTGCCGACAGACGTTTGGCTGCAGTTTCAAAACTCAATCGTGTTCGAGTTGAGTCCTCAAAGAACAAACTCACTACTGTCTTACCTCGCAGTGCAGGCACTTTTGGCACTGCACGAGTATTGATCTCTGCCATGCTCTCCGTGAGCTTGAGAATTCGCGACAATCCCTCTACACCTAACTCGGAAATCGAACGAAGATGTTTCACGATGCATTCCCTGCCACGCTCGTCACAAGTACGCCATCTGCTGAAACGTCCACTTCATCCGTTGTCTGTGTAGGCATGTTTTTGCCTACATAATCAGGACGTATGGGTAGTTCTCGATGTCCGCGATCTACCAACACTGCAAGTTGTACTGCACGTGGTCGGCCAAAGTTGTTGAGACCCTCAAGGGCTGCACGCACCGTTCTTCCCGTGTAGAGCACATCGTCAATCAACACGACAGTTGCGCCTGTGATGTCGCAAGGAATATGACTAGCGGATCCTGCAACGACTGGTCGCAGACCAATGTCATCGCGATACATCGTTGGGTCAAGAGAACCTACTGGAACTGCGAAGTTCGGCTCTATAGCCGCGATCCGTTCTCCTAGAGCGTCTGCAATCCATGTTCCACCGCGTTGCAGACCGACGAGAACTACGTTTTGCACGCCATGATTGCGTTCAACTATTTCGTGGGCAATACGACTGATAGCTCGAGTGACATCGGGGCCAGACATGACGGCGACTGCCGATTGTGGTGCACTACTCACTGTTTTCCCTTCGTTTGAACCTCACAGGGCTCAATTAACGACCTGCATTCTGATGAATGCGTCACTGACTGTAGCACCAATCAGCGGTGGCGATACAGAATCCACCAAGGATTGGACGCCACAACCACATAAGCGTGTACCTCAGATCGCCACACCTGTTCCGCTTCTCTCGAGAGAGCAATTGGCAGCATGACGTACTCAATTTCATCGGCAAAGCTCAGTCTGTCGCCAGCGGCGAATACATCTGGACCGTACAACGCACGTCGAAACGGATTGGGAAAAGCATAAATACGATCTCGTCGAGCCAGCTGGGCAGACAATGGATGAAATACCGAGATGACTGCATCTGCAGGAATTTGAGCGAATAATTCATGTGCCGCTGTAACTGCTGGGCTGGATGGTGGGAACTTCTGTATTTGATTACGCGCAAACGGTAGTGGCGCCAACACAAGGGCGGAGACAATCGAGGCCACCCCAACAACCAATGTCGCCCTACGACGTGCATATTTGCCGAGCCGACCGACTGCATAAACATTGCCGAACACAAGAATTGGCGCAACTACTAACGAGTAGTGATAATGAATTTGGTATTGATAATAAAAGGTGCTGACAATATTGGAAAACACCACCACAAAGCCCACCAATGCGACACTTGGAGCGATCACAAACATGCCGGCCGATGGGATCAATATCTGCAACAAATATGTCGCGCGCCCATTGCTTGCGAGGTAACGAAGCAGAGCGCTCGGCGAAGTGAACGCAGTCTTGACAAGACCGCCGAATCCTCCAAATGGAATGCGCCACGAATTCCTAAAAGCCGTTCCGGTTAAGCCACGAATCACGACGAGAAAACAAAGTAATGCTGTCCCAATTGATGCAATCACAGTTGCTACGCCAATGCGCACATCGCGACGTAATGCAACCCACACTCCAATCGGCGCCACCACCAACACCACATCTTCTTTCACCAGCAACGCCAATAGAACAGCGCCTACATACCATCTCCATTTTCGACCCAAGGCAGCCCATAGCGCCGCTGCAACAAAAAGGCCCAAGAAAGAATCTGGATGAAAATTCTCCACGTTTGTCCAACTCACAGCCGGATACAACAGATAGGTACAAGCGAATACGCAACCGAGCGCATCGCTCTCCAAATGTTTTCGAGCAAATGCATACACAGGTATTGCTCCGCTAGCAATAACCACCGACTGAACGACAAACAACAGACTTGTTGAGGAAAACACCCACATGAGCGGCACGAGCAACAGCAGGATAAATGAAGTGTGGTCACCGAAGAGATTGCGACCCATCAAGGTTACAAATGGGGTTTTGCCGCGTGACAATAACCAAATCCCTTGGTCATACAAACCAAAGTCATACGCCGACGTGCCCATACCGCGATGTATTTGTACGGTGGTGTAACTGAAATAGATGGCGTATGCAGTAACTGCCAAACCAACCACAAGAGTCCACGACGAAATGCGTCGGACTCGTGCGGACAAACGGTTCATTACTAGGAGGTGACGCGGACCACTTTAGAAATAGCTGATAAGACGCCATTGACGAAGCGACCAGAGTCGTCTGTCGAAAAGGTTTTGGCGAGTTCAACTGCTTCGTTGATCACTACAGCAACAGGCACATCACGGCTATACGAAAGCTCGTACACAGCCATTCTCAAAACATTTCGATCAATCACTGGCATGCGGGCAAGGGTCCATCCATTTGCGCACTCCACAATATGACTGTCCAACTCATCAATATGAGTCGACACGCCCGTCACGATCTCTGTAGTCAGATCATCGATGCTCAGCAATTGCATTGCAAGCACTTCTGTACCAGTCAACCCCTTGGTGTCTGCTTCATACAAAATATGCATTGCACGCTCGCGGGCATCCGAGCGAGCAGCTTTGCCGCCCGTGCGAGGTTTTTTGTCGGACGTCACGGTCAGACGCGAGTCACATACTCGGCTGTACGAGTATCCACTTTGACTCGATCGCCAATATTGACGAACAACGGAACCTGAATTACTTTGCCTGTCTGCAACGTTGCAGGCTTGCGAGCACCTGACACGCGATCCCCTTGCATGCCTGGCTCCGTAAACGCAATTTCGAGCTCAACCGAAGGTGGGATTTCGACGCTCACGATTTCATCGCCATAACTCGCGATCATCGCAATGGCGTTCTCAATCAAGTAATCAGCTGCATCGCCCAGCGCTACCGGCTTGATTGTCAATTGGTCATAAGTTTCGTTGTCCATGAAAACGTAGTCATCGCCGTCTTTATACAAAAACTGCATGTCACGCTTGTCAAGAATTGCTTGTTCTACTTTGATACCGGCGTTAAATGTGCGCTCCAACATGTTCCCGGTACGCAGATTGCGCAATTTTGTGCGTACGAATGCACCACCCTTGCCAGGCTTTACGTGTTGAAATTCGACAACGGTATACAACGTGTTATCGATATTCAGGGAAACTCCGTTTTTTAGATCGTTCGTCGAGATGGCAGGCACAAAGACTCTTTCTGGCTCAGGGTGAGGGTTTCGCTGGATGTTGCGGTTACAAGAATCAAATCCTCTATCCGCACTCCTCCAACACCTACACGATAGACCCCTGGCTCTACGGTCACCACCTCGCCACACTGCAAAGGCTCAACGAAGTCAGTACGCACCCATGGCATTTCATGAATTTGTAGTCCAACACCGTGTCCAGTGCCATGCATAAAGTCCGAACCGTACCCAGCCTGCGCGATAATGCCGCGACAAACTGCATCGATAGATGCGCCGCTCACACCTGGTCGAACAGCCGACACTCCCTCACGTTGTGCATGGAGCACAAGATCATGGATCGCTGCGAGCTCTGGTGCTACTTGTCCAATTAAAAAGGTTCGAGTCATATCCGAGTGATAGCCGTCAACAAGGCCACCCACATCAATGACCACCGAATCACCCTCGCGGATAATGGTGCCTGTTGGGCGATGATGGGGTTTTACAGAATTGACACCAGTTGCAACAATCGTTTCATAACTTGGACCATCGGCTCCGAATCGACGCATTCTGTACTCAAGTTCGTCACGAACGTCTCGTTCCGAAATTTCAATATTCAATGCGTCTTCAAGCATCGATTGAACTTCGGCCAAAGCCATATCGGTAGCGCGTGCCGCCAATCGCATGCGTGCAATCTCGGCATCAGTCTTTATTCTGCGCAGCTGCTGAACGACTCCATTCACTGCAACAAACAAACACGAGCATTGCGCAGCAATCATCTCAAAATTGAGCATCGTGACCTCGCTCGAATCAAACCCACAACTCTTCACTCCCGCTAGTTCTCTCGAGAGTTGTTCAATCTGCAGAGACTGTGTTCGAGCTTCAACAACCCTCGCTGAAGCACCCGACTGACGAAGCTGATCAATTGCTTGCTGCGTGTACCGGCCATCGACGATCAGAACTGAGTCGTTGTTCTTTACCAACAACAGCGCAGTTGATCCAGTGAAACCCGTGAGCCAACGAATGTTGTCCATTGAAACGACCATGAGTGCGCTCGCTGCGGACGACTCTTCGGCGATGTCGAGTGCTCGTTGCAAGCGACCAGTTACTAATAGCTGGGGCAATGGCGGTAACGACGATGCCGAATGGAGTTGTGGCGAGTTCAAGACCACAAAAATCTCCTACTTGTTGTCAAGGTAGTGCGCAATTGCTTGCACACCGAGCACATAACTCTGCTGACCAAAGCCAGCGATTGTGCCAATGGCAACAGGTGCCACAACGCTCGTGTGTCGCCACGACTCACGCGACTGAGGGTTCGAGATATGCACTTCCACCACCGGCCCGTCAAATGCATTAAGTGCGTCCGAAATACTCCACGCGTAATGGGTAAATGCACCAGGGTTAATCATGATCGCTGCATACTTGCTGCGAGCATCATGAATCTTGTCGACTAATTCAGATGCGCTATTGCTTTGAAATGCATCCAATGTGAAACCCGCAGCAACAGCGGCCTGAGTAGCAACTGCAATGTGATCCTGCAGTGTCGCCTTGCCATAAATTTCTGGCTCACGGGTGCCAAGCAGATTGAGATTAGGACCGTTGAGCAGCAAAATCTTGATCGCACTAGCCATGTTCTTATCGTACTTCCATACGACTCAAGGCCTGAGTCACTGCTGCTGTCGAAACGTCAGCAACTAGCTCGACCCCATTCGGGCCATCCAACACGAAAGTCAAACCATGCAGTGCTTTTTTGTCTGCCAGCATCAACGCCATCAAGTCATCTGCACGACAATCTCGCGGCAGCGAGGTCGACAATCCGTAGGCACCAGCAACCACCTGTTGATGGTACGCAACTCGTTCTTCGTCTATCCGGCCAAGAACATGGGCAAGATGTGCTGCAAAGATCATTCCAACAGCAACAGCTTCTCCGTGCGCGATCTCAAAACCAGTTGATATCTCAAGAGCGTGCCCGAGTGTGTGCCCATAGTTGAGCACAGCCCGAAGCCCACCTTCGCGTTCGTCACTGGCAACAACATCAGCTTTAATCTGCACGCAACGTGCAATTCGCGATGTGCGATCCATCGCCAATAAATCGTCTCCAGTTAAAAAGTGATATTTCGCCATCTCTCCATAACCACAACGCAGTTCGCGTTCCGGCAATGTCGACAATGCATCGGTATCACACAACACTGCATGTGGTTGCCAAAAAGCACCAACCAAATTCTTGCCCTCTGGCAAGTTCACACCTGTCTTGCCACCAATTGCAGCATCAACCATTCCAACAAGTGAAGTTGATACGTGCACCACTGCAGTTCCTCGATGCCACGAAGCTGCCGCAAAACCGGCGACATCTGTAACCAGTCCGCCACCAACTCCGATGACTACGTCATTGCGATTCAGCCCGGCGGCGGCAAATGCTCGAACGACATGTTCGATTGTCGCCAATGTCTTATGTTGCTCCCCGTCACCGATCACCACTGTGGTGCTTGGGATGTCGGTCTCTACCTGGATGGGAATGGATTGCTGAGTAACAATCACTGCTCGACGTGCGGTTGCGGGCAGCAGCGAATTGAGTTCGACTCGCACACCGGCACCGACAATCACAGGATACGAACGCTCGCCCAGTTGCACGGTCACTTGCTGACGACTCATGTTGCCTCCGAATGTCGAAGAATCTGTAGTGCTGCATCGACCACTTGCTCGATCTGCTTCCCAGTTGTGTCAATTTTGGCTGTGGCAACCTGCTCGTACAAGCCAGCACGTTCGTTGCTCAATGCGCTCAAAACCTGTTGTGGATTATTTGCCAACAGCGGTCTTGGAGTTTTCGAAGATGAAGTACGTTTCACCAAGTCATCCACATGTGCATCCAGCCAAATCACATGATCCGCATGAGCAATAATGCTGTCCCTATTGGTCTGCGAGATGATCGCGCCACCACCGGTGGCTACGACTACGGAGCCCATGGACCGTTGAGCGATCTGCGCACATGCATCATCAAGGACCGTCGTTAATACATCCTCTTCAATTGCGCGAAACTCGGCTTCGCCGCCTCGCGCAAAAATCTCACTCACTGTGCATTTCGCCATCTTGACGATCTGAGCATCTAGATCCACGAAAGAGCATTTCAATGCTTGAGCAACGCCCAACCCGACAGTCGATTTTCCAGTACCCATCACACCAACAAGCACAACCACACCAGATTTTGCCGCCGATGGTTGAACTTTCATCACCGGTCGAGTCGAAACGCTCACTTCAACGATGCGGCAGATGCCTGAGCATTGCGCACGAACTCCGCAACAGAGTCTCCACCAAATTTGCGTTGTGCTTCATTAGCAAGCACGAGTGCAACCATGGTTTCCGCGACAACACCCATGGCCGGAACTGCAGTTACATCGGTTCGTTCTTTGAAGCTCACTACTTCTTGCTTGGTGACCGTGTCAACAGTTTTCATTGTCGGACGATTAAGAGTTGCGAGTGGTTTCATGGCTGCACGAACAACAAGTAATTCACCTGTTGTCATTCCACCCTCTGTTCCGCCAGCCAATGTGCTTTCGCGTCGGTACGACTTATTCTCTTCGTCCCAGATAATCGGATCATGTGCGTCGCTACCCCGCCGACCAGCAACTTCGAAACCGTCGCCAATCTCAACACCTTTCACCGCCTGAATACTCATCATTGCTTGCGCAAGCAATCCATCAAGTTTTCGATCCCAATGCACATAGCTCCCCAAACCGACGGGCATGCCATAAGCGAGTACTTCAACGATCCCGCCAAGACTGTCTCCATCTTTTGCAGCCGCCTCGATCTGATCAATCATCTGCGCTTCCGAGTCTTTGTTGAAGCAGCGAACTGGGGATTCATCAACAGCAGGCAAATCGCTCATGAGAGGACGTACTGCAGTGGTGTTTCTGGCGCTACCCATTTGCACGACGTGCGAAAGGATTTCAACTCCAATAGTCCCAAGAAATATTTTGGCTAGAGCACCTGCGGCTACACGTGCCGCCGTCTCGCGCGCACTCGCACGCTCCAACACATCACGCGCATCGTCGAAACCATATTTTTGCATACCTGTCAGGTCTGCATGTCCAGGACGTGGCTGAGTGAGCGGCTTCTTTGTTTTGCCAGGCGCAGGCGACATCTCTTCATGCCACACATCGCTTTTGGTCCACTCACTGTTCTTAATCTCTATTGCAACTGGCGAACCAAGGGTGCGACCGTGGCGAATACCACCCAGCAAAACGACTTCATCTTGCTCAAACCGTTGCCGAGGTCCACGTCCATACCCAAGACGGCGACGCGCGAGTTCATGTTGAACCTGTTCTGCTGTCACTTCGAGTCCAGCGGGCAAGCCTTCAACTATGACCACTAGGGCCTGGCCATGGCTTTCACCTGCGGTCAAGTAACGCAACATACCTACAGACTATCTGTGACCTCAGCGCCGACTATGGCTATTAACGATTCGGCTATTAACGACTCGGCTATTTATTGCGTAGAGAACGATTCGCCAACTCATCGAGTGCGGCCTGACGCATTAACTGCACGTCACCAATCTCTTTGAACCATGCGAGTTGCTGTAAGGCGCCTTGATGCACCAACATCCACAAACCATCAACTGTTTTCGCCCCAGCCAACTTTGCGTCTCGAAGCAATGTTGTCTCGAGGGGGTGATACACCGCATCAAGGACTACGAGAGATGAATGCAACAGACCTGCTTCAACAGGAGTTTCTTGAGTGCCCATGCCGACGGAAGTCGCATTAATCAGAATATTCGCATTTGCGATATCTCCAACACTTCCAACGCGTGCGACAGTCGCAGACGTAATCACATCCTGCGCGCGCGATTCAGTTCGGTTGATGACGGCGATGTCGCTAGCGCCACGCCGTGCAAGAGTCGCAACAATTGCCCTCGCCGTACCGCCTG
>CAINTF010000287.1 GCA_903853285.1 uncultured Acidimicrobium sp.
AGAAAGAAGTGCAAGCTCGCTTTCGTGACAGTTTGCGCGATGTGCACCCAGATCATGGTGGCGACACTGGTTCTGCTGGTAGATCGATCATTGATTTGGGTGAAGCGCGCAGAGTTTTGCTTAGTCAATGAACGCGCGCGGACTCGTACTGTTTCCTGGCGCTGGAAGCGACTCACAACACTCAGCATTAATTGCTATTGAGCAAGCTGTTGCGCCACTGCCAACGTTACGAGTTGATTTTCCTTACCGATTGGCTGGCAAGAAGTTTCCTGACAAAGCTCCCGTGTTGATCGAATGCGTGAAAGTAGCTGTGCGCGAGTTTGCTAAACAACTGCAGTGCGGGACCGAGCAACTCGTGATTGGCGGGCGGTCAATGGGCGGGCGAATGTGCACGATGGCAGTGAGCGATGAAGTTGATCCGCTCAACGTAATGGGTGTCGCATGCATCGGATATCCGTTGCACCCGCCAAAGAAGCCCGATCAATTGCGCACTGCACATTTTGGCAACCTGCACAGCCCGTTGTTATTTGTGAGTGGCACGCGCGATGAGTTTGGTACGCCAGAAGAATTGGAATTGGCATGGAAACTGCTGCCAAAACAGCCGACCGTGCAGATGATTGAAAAAGGTCGACACGAATTGCGAGGCGCAGATTCGCAGGTCGCCGAATTTGTTGCGCAGTGGCTACAAAATCTGTAACAAGGAATCTTCGGGGTTGAGCTCTTCGAGTTTGCGGTGCGCTGTTTCGGGATACTTCAGAAATACGAGAACGGCAACGAGCACCGGACCCATTGCAAGGCTCATCATGACGGTTGCATAACTGACATCGTGATCAAGTAAGAGTCCTGCACCGATTAATCCGATACTGCCGCCAATCAGCGATGCAGTGGTGATGATTGCAGATGCGACGTTGCGCTTTGCGGTGGGGAAGAGTTCGCTGCGAAACACGGCCATGGCTGGATAAGCAAGACCTAAGCAGATGCCACCCATAATCGCTGTAAGCCACATCATGTAACTGGCAAATGCGTATGAGGTTGCGATTAATACTGCGCCGAGTGGAATCGTGATGATTGCCAGGTTTTTGCGGCCTCGTTGGTCGGCAATGCGTCCGCCGATCATCAGTCCAATTGATGCAGGAATTGCGGTGATGGTCGTAAAGATTGCGACAAGCGTCGCCGAATAATCGCGCACGTCTTTGAGATAACGAATCTGAAATACCGATGCTGTGGCAATAAAGATGTTGGTCAGCACTGCAACTGCAATCTGCAACCACAAGCGATCGCGATGAATATGCGCAGAGACGGCAGCCGAATGATGAGTTGGGCTTTCTTCTTCCTGTTGATGCTGAAGTGCAAGGAAACGCTCTGTCTCTGGGAGCGAACGCGTGAGCACGACTGCAACCACGAGCCACAACAAACCGACTATATATACGTATCTCCACGAAGAGTCGGAGATTCCAGCAAGTGGGAGAGCCCCAACAGCCGAACCCGCGCCAACTCCGCTACCAACAGCGAGCACGCTGAGAGCCCACGCTCGTGTGTTGGTGCCCATTTCTTCGGTAGCGAATACAACAATGAAAATGCTGAGCGAAATGCCGAGTGGTCGACCGATTGTTTGTGTTGCAACGAGAAAACCGAACGATGGAGAGAGTGCACCTAGCGAAGCGACTATCGGCGCAAGCCAACTCATTGCAACAATCATCTTGCGTCGACCAAAACGGTCGGCAGAAAATGCAAACGGCAGTGCGATCACTACACCCCATCGCACGATGGCTGCAGCGAAACCTTGACCTCGCTCGCTCACATCAAACTCGGCTGCGGCATACGTGGCGGTTTGGGTAAAAACTGTGTTGACAAACGAAGCAGGCAAACATGCGAGCCACAGCAACCACAGCACATTTCGTTGCCGCAAAGTGAGTGGCTCTGATGCCATGAAACCGCGGAATAGGGGTATTTTGCGAGTTATTGAGTCGCGAAAGGCCACTGCGCGAGCATACTGAATGCGTTATGCAAATCGTTGTCCGGCGCTCATCCATGCTTCACGGCGAGGTGCAGGTGCCAGGAGCAAAAAACTCAGTGCTCAAACTGATGGCCGCAACGTTGCTAGCAGAGGGTGAGTTTCGCCTTACGAACGTTCCCGACATTGCTGACGTATCGACTATGTGTGAGTTGCTCGAAGCGCTTGGCATGTCGACACAACGGCTTGATGCGCACGAATTGTTGCTCATCAATTCTGGCAACATCACACCGATTGCACCATTTGAATTAGTCGACCGAATTCGCGCGTCGATCAATCTTCTTGGACCGTTGCTCGGCAAATACGGTCACGTAGACATTGCGATGCCAGGTGGTGACGATTTCGGTTCACGCCCAATCGACTTGCATGTTGCCGGACTTGAAGCAATGGGTGCGATCTTTGATTTAACTCGCGATGGTGTGAAAGCAACAGCCACTCATTTACATGGCGCACAAATCACACTCAAGTTTCCGAGTGTTGGTGCAACAGAAAATATTTTGATGGCCGCTGTGCTGGCCGATGGCGTGACAGTGATTGATAATGCTGCGCGCGAACCAGAGATTGGTGACCTGTGCAACATGCTCAACAAGATGGGTGCAAATATTGCGGGCGTTGGTACGGCCAAGTTGACAATTACAGGAGTATCCCCGTCAACATTGCATGCAGTAACTCACGAAGTGATTAATGACCGAGTGCAAGCCGCCACTTATATTGCTGCGGTTGCAGTAACTGGCGGAGATGTGTTTGTGCGTGGAGCGCGCGCTGAGCACATGGAGATGTTGCTCAACAGATATGCAGAAATGGGCGTCAGCATCACACCTCAAGCAGACGGATTGCGTGTTGTCGCTACAGATCGGCTGCGATCAATTGATTTTGCAACGTTGCCATATCCAGGAATTGCCACCGACTACAAGCCATTGCTTGTTGGCATGCTCAGTATTGCGAGCGGCACGGGGATTGCAACTGAGAATTTGTACCCAGGACGTTTTCGTTATGTCGATGAGTTGCAAAAGCTTGGCGCCGACATTCATATTGATGGGCATCATGCAGTAATCAGAGGAGTCGAACAACTGGTCGGAGCGTCGGTCAATGCACCAGACATTCGTGCAGGTGCCGCGCTAGTTGTGGCTGGCTTGGTTGCGAGTGGCGAAACCGTGATCAACGATATTCATCACATTGATCGTGGCTATGACGACCTAGTTGGCAAATTGGCTGCTCTTGGCGGCCTTGTTACTCGCCGTTCGTAGACGCTGAATCCGCAAGACTTTCGCGCTCTGCTACTTGGCGATCGGCCCGGCGTGTTGCCTGCCACAGCACCAAAACGATGATGGCAATCGGCCCTGCAACCAGCAAGATTTCGTCCCAACCACCCTGATGAGCAAGCACCCCCGTATCGTAGAGGCGAGCAAACGAATCGGAGAACTTCAGTGACAATGCGAACGCAGGTAGAGGAAACAATCGAGGTCATTCGGCCAGCGCTCCAGGCCGACGGCGGCGACATCGTGTTGCAAGAAGTTGATGAAGTAACGGGAATCGTGAAAGTAACTCTGGTTGGCGCCTGTGGCACATGCCCGGCATCGGACCAAACTTTGAAAGCCGGCATCGAGCGAATTATGCGTGACCGTGTTGACGGCGTCACCGAGGTTGTGGCGGTATAACTGGTGGCATCCCGCGTCACTGATCCAACTGCGCTTTTTGCGAGCGCAGTAAACGGTGATCGTGGTTCGCTTGCACGTTTATTGTCGTTGATTGAACGCGGCGGCGATGATGCGCGCACAATTGGTCGACTCACGTATCCAAAAAGTGGCAATGCATACACCGTAGGAATTACTGGTGCGCCGGGTGCTGGTAAGAGCACACTCACAAGCGCAGTGATCGGACACTTGCGTGCGCAAGATCTCAATGTTGCTGTGCTTGCAATTGATCCATCTTCACCATTCACTGGTGGCGCAATTCTTGGTGACAGAGTGCGCATGCAAGATCACGCAACCGATACCGGTGTCTTTATTCGCAGCATGGCAACACGCGGACATCTTGGTGGATTGTCACTTGCAACAACAGAAGCGATTCGTTTGTTGGACGCAGTTGGATGCCCGTGGATTTTGGTTGAGACAGTTGGCGTTGGCCAAGTAGAAGTAGAGATCGCGGGAAAAGCCGACACAACGATTGTTGTTGTGAACCCAGGTTGGGGCGATGCGGTGCAAGCCAACAAGGCAGGTCTCATGGAGATCGCCGACATTTTTGTGATCAACAAGGCTGACCGCAAAGGCGCTGACGAAACGCGACGCGATCTGGAACAGATGCTTGATCTTTCTGACCTTGCTCATGATGCATGGCGGCCACCGATTTTGCAAACAACTGCAACTTCGGGCGAAGGCGTAGAAGAACTGTGGAATACGGTTGCTCAACATCGTGAGCACAGCACCACCACTGGTTTGTTGCAGCGTCGTAGGTCATTTCGCTTGCGTGAAGAATTGCGAGAGATTGTGGAGCGCCGGCTTGAGCACCGGGCACGCGAAATTTGTTCGGGTAGCGAGTGGGATGCGCTGCAAAACAAAGTGCTTGAGAACCAACTTGACCCATGGACTGCGGCCGATGACATGCTGAAAGGTATTAAGGCCTAAGAGTCAATGAAGTTTCGTCTTGAACCAGAAGTTCGTCCAGTCGTTACATCGGC
>CAINTF010000288.1 GCA_903853285.1 uncultured Acidimicrobium sp.
GCCACATATGGCCGTCTTCGCCATTTGTCTCGATGTATCGAGTGATGTGGTCTGCAACCCATTCGGTTGGGCTGTCAATGATTGGGGGCTGAGTTGTCATCACATCATCGTATGGCAATCGGTCGCGCACTCGCGACTCAACCAATCAGTTCGCGCTTCAATTCAACAATTCGTTGCGACGGGCATCCACCGCTCCAAGAGTCGTGCGAGAGGGAGCGCTCATAGCTCAACCATTCAGCATTCACGCCTGCTCTGTCGCCAACTTCACCATACGCGCGCATCCGCAACTCAACGAGTTCTTCATGACCATGCAATACTTTTAGCCCTTGCCCGGTCGCCCAAAATACTCCTTCCGTATCGCCAAGTTCTAACGCATGCTCCGCAGCTAACACCGAGCCAGTAATCACTGACAAAATAAAGTTGGATGTGATTCCTTCCGAATCCGGCCATGAGTAATCCGTTCCCGTAAACGGCAAATCACGCACGCGACCTAATGCATCATGCAAACCACACCACGATTCTCCATCACCAATATTTCTTACACGGTTCACTGCATCATTCAACACATCGACATCGGTGACCACGGATCCATCAATTGAAAGATGGTCCGTGAATGTTTTAGGCAAAAATTCAATCGGTTCAACCACATCCGAAACAAACGAGAGACCTCGACGTAACCCTGAAACAACGTTATTAAACGTGGCATCCTGCACGCTGATCTCCCACAATGCAGTTCTTGCAGCAATTCGAGTTGGACGTTCACGATGAGTCGTCAACCATGCAAGTAACTCAAGGGATTTGGATTTCTCAAAACTAATCGGAGCCCCACACCTAGTCTCGGCGTCTACAGGACCAAGCAATCTCACACACACATTCCAGCCGACTGGCACTGATTCAAATTTCCGTATTTCCCCCACTGCAGGCTTAGATGACTCCAACAGAAGTTCGTGTATTGCCGAATTTTCAAATTCGGTAAGTCCAAATACCGCCAATCTTTGGTTTCCAGGCATAAGCACCCAGCCGCTTGCGTCAAGTTGCATTCGATTTGGGTTGTCCGAGATCACGCAAATCTTTACAACTGCTTCGTTATTTGCAATAACAGTGCTCAACTCGTCGACATCCTGGCCCAAATCAATGACGACCCGAATGACTGCAAAATTTTTTAATTCAGAGTTGTCGTATGATCCATCGTTCAATTGATCAAGAGCATCAAGATTCGTTGCCCTCTCGATGATTACCTGAATTCCATTTGTCTGAGCCGCGATTTGAGCAACAGCAATGAGGTGTCTTGCTGCAGTCTTCGCTGCTTCGATATCGGCAGCCACAATGTCAAAGCGTGTTCCGGGAGCGAGTGCCACAACCACCGTCTCGTCTGCCGTTAAGCCAATTGGTACCTGAACGAATGGAAAGCTGGGGCCAGTATTAAGAATTTCTTGAGTCGATTCATCGGATCGATCAGCGTGTTGCGCCATGTAGCGGTGACGCAATTCGCGCCAAGTAAAAGCCGCGCGCTGCGACATCGGTGGCATGAAGGATCCTGAAGGTGCGAGGCGCAATTGTTTCTCTCGCAAAATTCCGACATGAGTAAGTAGCCCAGCAAGCAATACCACCGAACTACCGAGAGCGAGTGGAACTGCGTCATACAAAAGATCGTGAGTTGTGTCGCCGATTGTTGCCGCAATTTGTTCACTTTCTATTTGTCGTGCTGCTGCTGGAGTTGGACGGCTCATAAACAGAACCGACCACAACGCAACGACGAATAACAACGAATAGCGGCTTGACATCACCCCTACTGAATGATTGTGGCGCGAACCCCACGTATGAACAACATCAAAAATGACCGAACCAAACCCCCAGATCCACGTAGACCACAAACCAAGCAATCCGGCCTGGGTTCCCAGTTGCATTGGATTGCGCACAGTTACTGCATTGGCAAATGCGGATGCCACCGTTGTAGGCATCATTCCCGCAAAGATCAAAACAAAAGGTAAGCCAAATAAAAAGAGACTTCCACCAATTAGCGCCACGAATCGTTTCATGGGGAGGTCACTGGCCGAGCTGAACGTTGGGCGCTAATCAGTCGACTCCCCACTCCAAACAATCCCAACAACGTCATAGGTACTACTCGCGAAGTTGTTACTGTCACCTCGATCGATGTGGCGCTCACCTGCCCCCTTATGTGATGCCGATTCATAAAATCCTGGGCAGCCAAGATCGCTTTCTCAGGATCTACTTTCGGATCGCCGGTGCGCAAGGCCGTGATTTCCTGAGTACCCGCCCGTGCCGCATTTTCTGCTTCGTCAGCAAGTTGGACTTTTGCGGCGACCATTCGCCCACCGTCAACCGCAAGGCCTGCGCACGCCACAAACGTCATCGCCAGCATCACGACAAAGGCCGTTATCGATCCTGAATCCCCATGTAAGCGTTGCATCTTTAATCCACCCTCCAGCGATCAATTACCTCAAGTGACTGGGCGTGCAACACTCGATCATGAGAGCCGAGCAGATTGAGACCTGTCGCGTTTACTGCACACTCCACCTCCACCAGCACTGTATGGATCTCTGACTCATCATCAAAAGCCACATTGACTACCGCATCAATGCACGAAGCGCCATTTTGTTCTAAATCTCGCAATGCTGACTCTCGGCCAACGGTCTGCATTCGTGATGGGCGAGTCATCGACGCCGCACGCGCACCCTGATCGGCGGCATGTTGAATCTGGGTCAATACTTCGGCGCCGCGCCCTGCGTACACAACAAATAGCACCAACGTCATCAATATTGGTGCGAGTAGTACCAATTCAACAGTGACACTTCCTTCCTCGCGCTTCACCTGTCGATCTCCGATACGTAGCGCTCAAGCGGTTCATGCGCTACACGGGTGACTGTGAAAGCAAAAAACGGTGCAACTTTTGGAACCCGCAGTCGCACGGTGACCACCACTTCATTTGTGGTGATCACTGCTTGGGGCAAGCTGTACGACTGACCTGAAAGTTCTGCAATAGTTCGAGCAGCCTGATCAAGGGCTGTCAACATGCCTCCGTCGACTGCTGCTCCTGCGGCAGCACTCTGAGCAGCAGCGACGGATGCGATATTGGCTGTGTGGAAAAACACCGCACCTTGTATTGCCATTAACAAAAGAGAAAATACGACAGGCACACCAAGTAGCACCTGCGTAGTGGTTTCTCCCTTGTCAAAATTCACGTCAGCCCAGATCGAGCGAATTTGCTTTGTCTCGCACCCTTGACGTAATCGTCGCACCAACAACAATCGCAAGAGCGATGAGCGCTGCCGCCATAACTACCGTCGTTGCGCTTACCTCTCCGCGGTCTGCGTCTTGTTCGGCTGATGCCGTGAATCGGATCCAGTAGTACTGCCACGTGTTCTTCAGTGTTGTCATTCCCTATCTCCTTTTTCGTTTAATTGGTAAATGAAAAGAGCAATCTTCTACTCGGTGTGATGTGTGCGGGAGGACGCAGATTGTGCTGCAGAAAATATCCATTTACAGTCCTCCAACAATCAATGTGACTGCGGGGTATCCAATCAACACAATGAACGCCAAAAACAGCAGCACCATCGGCATACCCATGCGCTCCGTCGACGAATTCGCGGCTGCTTCGATCTCGCTCATCTGGCGATGTCGTAACGACTCAGCTTTTGCCGACAATGAAGATCGAATCCTGGCGCCATGTTCCCCCGCTAGTTGCACGCTGCCCGCTACTTCAATCACTTGAGTGAGATTAAATCGCTCTCCCAGTGCGGCAAGTTCAACCCACGGCGAATGATGTGAGCTACGTGCACGAACAAGCGCATTGCGAAGCTGCTCGAATGCCCAACCATCACCCGCATCGGCTGCTGCTAGCAATGCGGTTTCGGTGCCGGCGCCACCAGCAAGTAACACATTTGTGAGATCAAGAAAACTTGAGAACGCGTGCAGAAAACTCTTACGCCTTCGTTGTGCAGTACTTCGCAGAATGCGGTCGGGCAACATAAAACCCAGCAATCCACAAACCACGGAGCCCAACCACACCAAACTCGTGGTGGGGCTAGCTCCAATCGTTGTAATCAGTGCGCCGCATGCGATCGGCAAGAAACATCCGATCAGGCCTCCAACCAGCTTTTGAACAACCATGTCTTGGGCGACACGTTCGGTGAGTGCCAAGTCGGTGCGATGTCGGTCAACAGTTCGTTGTCGCAATTTTTCCTGAGCCTGAGGAAGCGATACTTCAAGACGGGTTCGACAGCGTTGTGTCATGGTTGGCAGGGTCAACATGACCAAACCGAATCCAATACATAACCCTGCGGTAAAGACTGCGATCATCGCGCAACCATCGCTCGACGACGCACAAACCGTTCAGGAACTTCAATCTGTGACATTGCATGCATCATCACAACTGCCACAACAAATGTCATCAAGATCATTGACAAGATCAATTGACCCTCGACTGACTCATATGGCTGCAAATAATCACGATTGAATATAAAAAGTCCACCAACAAAAACCGAGATAACACCGGTGATAATTCGCACCGCACTTCGGGTCCTTGAGCGCCCTACCCATACTCGACTTCGCATTCGACTTTCATCTCGTGCGCATTGCGCAAGATGACCAAGTAGAACACCAATATCGCGCGCCTGATGTTGGGTGGCTGTCACCAGGGCTGCCGCAACGAAGTCGGCCGTTGGGTGATCTACATCCTCAGCAAAACGCCGCAATCCTTCGGTCAGCGACCCATACGACATAAATGCCGCAAGCCTCTCAACCGCATTAACGACCGGCATTGGAGCGTGCTGCGCGGTAGCGATGATTGCCTGCTCTAAACCGTGCGCACCAGCAAGCGTGTCTCGTAATTGTTCAGTCCACGATGCGATGGCATCAACTAGCTCTTGTTCGTCTCGATGCTTAACGGGACGACGACCAATACCAGGAGTTGCTCCCGCAACTGACCCTGCAGCAAACGCAATGACAACCCATCCACTCGCGATATACACCGCTAACGCAATTATCGGAACCAACAGCAACTGCCATCTCCATGTAAAACCCGAGCTTGAAACAGATGTTTGAGAAACAAACAGCGATGAAAGGCCTTGACCGCCGCGCAAGGCGCCATTAAGAACAAAAAAACCAAGTCCCGCTATTGCGCCGAAACAACCAACAAGCATCCCGGTCACAATGCGTGCCCGATTGTAGGAACTATTGAATCATGCGTACCTAACCCATGAGAGGCGAGAAGTTTACGTGTGTGTTCCCGCAAGGGGAATCCAGTAATGGTTCCATCTTCGATATCGAGATGGAATATTTCATTTGAAACAATGGTTGATCCTTCGCTGTCCACTACTTCGCGTACCGAGGTGACACGGCGATTGGCATTGGTGTTGTCGATGTAGACAACAAAATGAATTGCACTGGCTACGAGCAGATTCACCGTTTCGACTGGCAAACCTGTTGATGCCATCGACACATATGCGGCCAACTTAGGGAACACCGATCGAGTGCTATCGGCGTGCATCGTGCACATTGAACCGTTATTACCCTGGCTCATAGCCATCAGCATTGGGAACGCCTCCGCCCCCCGCACCTCGCCAACTATGACGCGATCCGGATCCATTCGCAGCGCCATACGTGTGAGATCGGCAAGTGTTATCTCGCCTCGTCCTTCAATATTTGCAGGTCGAGATTGCAATGCATCGTGGTCTGGATGAAGATCTTCAAATCGCTCAAGTCCAAGTTCGTATGCATCCTCAATTGTCACGATTCGCTCACTTGCACCTACTTCATTAATGAGTGCCCTCAACAAAGTTGTTTTGCCAGATCCCGTTCCACCGGCGATCACAATGTTGCGCTTGGCACTCACCGCAGCTGCAAAAAAGTCCTGGAGCGTCTCATCAAATAGTCCACGCAATCGCAGTTCGTTCAATGACGAAATTTCAAAGCGGTGCCTACGTATCACCAGGCTTGGTCGAGCTGATACTTCCATAGTTGCAAATAGCCGCGAGCCGTCTGGAAGCTGCAGATTGAGTTCTGGTGTTGCTGCATCAAATCGCCTCTCTGTGCGGCCCATGCGCGTCGCAGCACGACGGATCAACTCGATTAATTCATCGTCGGTATCCACAACAGGTGCAACCTTTTGACGCGTTCCATTGCGCAGCTTTACCCATACAGACGCGCAACCGCGGACATGGATATCACTAATTTCTGGATCATCCAACAACGATTGCAAACGACCAAGTCCAAGCACTTGTGCAATCGCTGCATTAGCGAGTTGTCGCTCCTGCGAGTCCGAAAATGGAACACGACCTTCTTGGCGACGAGAAGTTCCCAACCTTGCGCATTCTGCTTGCGCTGCACTTCGAGCAAAATCCCACTCTTGTGCAACCAATAGATCCGCATTCCCGTTTGCGCGACGAAAGATTCGCTCGTCTGCAAGCGCTTCGCTCACGCGAGAAGCAAGCGCGGAAACCAATATTGAGTCGAGCGGTGCTACTTCGCTTTCGCTGCTCAGTTGCAAAACAGTCACGGTCTAACTTCCGCGACAATATCTCCAAGTAACGCAACATGCACTTTGCCAGCGCCAGCGATAGCCAGGGCAAGATCGACCGGACCTCTCAAGGTGATTACCGCTGCGCTCAATGAGTTGTCTGGTTGAACAATTGACCAAACAGTTACAACCTGTCCATAGAGCGCTGGAGGAAGAGCACCTCCACTGGTGATGTCTGGAGCGAATACCACCTGCACCCGATCTCCGTCGGCAAGCGTTGGTGGGAAATCACCTACGTCGACAGCCGCAGATGTAAGTGCCTCGCCAACCGTAAGTGGATCCCGAACCTGCAACATCGATGGATGTATCGGTGTTGAGGGCTCGACGTCAATCGCCATCGATTTTCCAACCAGCGACTGAGCGTCGGCTGCTTGAACAAATGTTTTGCCCGACTGCTCAGAAAGTTCCATTGCCAGTAAATCGCTTGGCGCAATGACATGTCCTCGCAACAAAGAATGTGAAGCGGACACGACGGTGATGGTGTTGGTGGCGGACTGAAACAGTAAGAGTGAACCAAGTGCTCCACCAATCACGAGCGCGATACCGATCGCCATCTCTGGCACTCTCCGATTGCGTGGTGACCCCACTGCCTTCGTAAGCACGTTTGATGATGTGCCTGAACTTCCATTTGTACCTGTCCGAGATCTGGTGAGCACATTTAACATTCCTTGATTCATGCGGATTGCTCCTTGGTGTGTCTGTTCGTGTGTCGCCATGTGTACGGGGGCTTAGTAGAGCGGACATATTTTCTTAGATTCCACTCCTGCTCTAAAGAAAACGAATTACAAAACTGGCATTTGATGGTCTCAGCGGAGAGTGCTGGCGTAGCCTTATAAGCAATGTCCACCGCGGTCCCAACCACTCCTCCAGCCGTGCTGCCCGTGGCTAATGACCCCTGCTGGTGTGGCAGTGGGCGTAAGTACAAGCGCTGTCACAAGCAATTAGATGGTCGTGTTGTGCCTCACGCAGTGAGCCCACGTAGAGAAGTGCCAGCACATATCGTGCGGCCGCCGTATGCCGAAACAGGCAAGGTGCAGCGTTGGCAAGAATCTGCTGTCAAGACGCCAGAGATCATCGAGAAAATGCGTGTTGCAGGCAAGATGGCCGCCGAAGTCTTGAAGTTGGCAGGAGAATTTGTACGCCCTGGTATCACCACCGATGAGATTGATGTCTACGTGCACAACTTGTGCATTGAACGCAATTCATATCCAAGCCCACTGAACTATTCGGGTTACCCAAAGAGTGTGTGCACGTCGGTCAACGAAGTTATTTGTCATGGAATTCCTGATGCGCGAGTGTTGCTCGACGGCGACATCATCAATCTCGACGTCACGTGCTATTTCAATGGCGTGCATGGCGACACCAACGCAACATTTGCGGTTGGCGACATCGACCAAGAAAACAAAAACCTGATTCATGTGACCGAAGAATGCACATGGCGCGGGATTGAAGCTGTTGTTCCGGGTCG
This sequence comes from uncultured Acidimicrobium sp., assembly GCA_903853285.1. Lineage (GTDB taxonomy): Bacteria > Actinomycetota > Acidimicrobiia > Acidimicrobiales > Ilumatobacteraceae > UBA3006. The sequence continues at coordinate 8,007 of CAINTF010000288.1, forward strand.
TCCATTAAGCGACATCGGCAAAGCAATTGAGACGCGAGCAAAGCAAGACAAGCTCGGTGTGGTCCGCGCATTTATCGGACATGGAATTGGTGAGCAGTTTCACACTGACATTCAAGTACTGCATTATTACGACTCGCATAACAACACGATCATGCGACCGGGAATGACATTTACTATCGAGCCAATGATCACACTTGGAACTTGGCAACACCGCATGTGGAACGACGACTGGACTGCAGTTACCGCAGATGGCAAGCGCACAGCACAGTTTGAACACACTGTTCTTGTGACCGACACTGGCGTTGATGTGCTTACTGCAGGGCCTGGGGCTGCGTCGCCAAACGCACCGTGGAAGCGTTAAGTAAAAAGGTTTGATGTAAATGATTGACGCAATTGATGTAGAGAGATATTTGCGCTTCGACCGAAGCAATTGGGCCGAGTTGCGCGCACAGACGCCACTGACATTGCACGAAAAAGATCTTGAAGCATTGCGCGGCATCAATGACCGCATTGACTTGGAAGAAGTGGTAGCTATCTATCTGCCACTTACTCGCCTACTTAATTTGTATGTGAGCGCAACTCAAAACTTGCACCGCGTTGCCGCAACATTCTTGGGCACTATTTCGCCAAAGATGCCGTACGTCATCGGTATTGCTGGCAGCGTGGCAGTTGGCAAAAGCACATCGGCGCGTATCTTGCAAGCGTTGCTCACTCGCTGGCCAGAGCATCCACGGGTCGAGTTGATCACCACTGACGGATTCTTGTATCCAAACGCTGTTCTTGAGAGCCGTGGAATCATGAACCGCAAAGGCTTCCCCGAGAGCTACGACACCAAGCGACTGGTGCAGTTTTTGCGCGAGATTAAGGCCGGCATGCCAGATGTTTCAGCGCCCGTGTATAGCCATGTCGAGTACGACATTGTGAAAGGTGACAGCCAAGTGGTGCACCAACCCGACATTTTGATTGTCGAAGGACTCAACGTCTTGCAGGTTGGCAGCGATGCAATGGAGTTTGTGAGCGACTACTTTGACTTTTCTATCTACATTGATGCAGTAGAGAGCGATATCGAGAATTGGTATATCGAACGATTTTTGGCACTGCGAAAGACAATCTTTAATGACCCTGCAAGCTTCTTCACGCACTTTGCGCACCTCACCGATGAACAAGCAATTGAAGTAGCCCGCGGTATTTGGCGCGAGATCAACGGCAAGAACTTGAGCGACAATATTGCACCGACTCGTGCGCGCGCGTCATTGGTGATGCAAAAAGATGCAAACCACCGCGTTACCGAAGTTCACTTGCGCAAGCTGTAGTAACAGCGCATTTCTCTAGCGAGAGATACTCGCCAACCAATCTGGGAAATCCGCTAGTTTTGCAATCTCTACGAAGCGATCACCAGCCGTTGGCGCACCTTCAGATTGATCGAGTTCCCACAAGATTTCATACGGCACATACGCGCCAAACCCACCGATAGCAAGCACTGGCATGATGTCGCTGTGTAGCGAGTTACCCACCATGCAGAAGTGGTGAGGGTCGATGTCGAGGCTTGTCAACACGCGCCGATATGTTGCTGGATCTTTTTCGAGCACAATCTCGACGTGATCAAAATAATGTGCGAGCCCACTTGTATCGACTTTGTGGGTTTGGTGCACAAGATCACCCTTCGTGATCAACACAATTCGATGAGTTTGCGCAACTTTGCTCAACACTTCAGCCACACCCTCAAACAACCTGACTGGCTCGGTGAGATGCTCACGCACACCGCGCAAAATCTCCTGCAACACGGCAACGGGCACCGTGCCGTTGGTGATCGAAATCGCTGCTTCCACTGCTGAGAGACCAAATGATTTGACACCGTACCCGTAAGTGCCGATGTTGACACGTTCTGTGGCAACCAATGCCGACTTAACGTCGACGCCAGTTGGTGCGTATGGAGAAACTAAATCAACGAAACGATTTTCGTTGTGCCGAAACGTGTCTTCACTAAACCACAACGTGTCGTCGGCATCAAAGCCAATCGCATCAAAGTGCTCGTGGCTCGACATGACTAACGATGCAGTGCGTTGAGATAGTTGTACACCGTGATTCGCGAGACACCCATCGCATCGGCCACATCTTCGACAGCACGTCGAACCGTGAACGCCCCGCGTTCGTCGAGCAAGCGAATTGCGGTTTGCTTTTCGTTACGCGAAAGTTGTGAAAGCTTTGCTCCTAGTTCGCGCTCCACTCCCTCAATGATTCGATCCAGCGCGCCGTGCAGGGCTGGCAACCGCACGCCAGCAATTGTCGTGCCTTCCCATACCAACGGAATATCGCCTGCAATCAGAGCATCTGCAGCAACAAGTTCTGCACCAGTTGCCTTGAGTAAAGGTTTAACGGAAGCAATCAGTGGATGATTCGGAATTGTCATGCAACCCCAACGTCAACGCTCACATAGGTTGCGCCATTGCCGTATGCAGCACGCATGAGTTCTGCAATTACTTCTGGTAACTGTTCTTTCGTTACCGAGAATGATGAACCGAATGGGCCAAATTCAACACTCAGACCACAACGCTCAACCGCGGCCACGGCTGCTGTTACGTGGGCACCTGGGGATCCTTCAACGAATGGTTCAATCGTGAACTCAACATTCAACATGGTGCCTGCCTTGTGTTTGGGTAGAAATCTCAATAATACGCGCATCCCACGCAATTTCTGCTGTGGGGCCAGCAGCACAAGTGTGTCTACCATTGTCTCATGGCTTCGACACCAAAAATCCAACCAGCAAACGAACGACATGGCGCAACAACTGGAGTGATAGATCAGGCCACGGGAATGCTCGAGTATGCCCGCAGCATTAGGCGCGACCTTCACACTTGGCCAGAAATTGGTTTGGACTTACCGAAGACTCGCGACCGTGTGTTGACGGCTCTCGACGGATTGCCACTCGACATCACATTGCACAAAACAACAAGCGGAATTGCTGCTCTCTTAACTGGCGACAAACCAGGCCCAACGGTGATGCTGCGTGGCGACATGGACGCGCTACCAATGCCTGAAGACACTGGCCTCGAGTTTTCGTCTCGTGTGGAAAATGCAATGCATGCTTGTGGACACGACACCCACGTGGGCATGCTCGCAGGTGCAGCACGAATGTTGAGCGAGCGCAAAGCCGACTTGCCAGGTCGCGTGTTGTTTATGTTTCAGCCGGGCGAAGAGGGCTACGGCGGTGCCGAATACATGCTTGATGAAGGCTTGCTCAATGTGCCAAAGCGCGCCGATGGCTCTGATTCACCAATCACGGCCGCTTATGCACTCCACATCACTTCTTCGATGCCTGCTGGTTTTCTTGGCACCAAAGGTGGCCCAATCATGGCATCGAGTGATCGACTCGACATCATCATCACTGGAAAAGGTGGTCACGCATCTGAACCTTTCCGCACGCTTGACCCTGTGCCGGTTGCAAGCGAAATAGTTTTGGCACTTCAAGCATTGGTCACACGCCGACACGATATTTTTGATCCAACCGTTGTGACCATCACACGAATGATCGCTGGTACTGCTTACAACGTGATTCCAGAAACTGCTCGACTTGAGGGAACCATTCGAGCAGTGAGTGCAGCAACTCGAGCCAAGGTGCACGAAGGTATCAAACGAATCGCTGAAGGAATTGCAAATGCTCACGACATGAACGCAGAAGTAATCATTGATCTTGGATACCCAGTCACTGTTAATGATGGGCCCTCAGCCGACTTTGCACTCGACGTCGCAGAGTCAATCGTTGGACCAAAGCAGGTGGCCAAATTTCCGAACCCAGTGATGGGCGCGGAAGATTTCAGTTATGTGTTGGAGAAACTTCCTGGTGCAATGTTGTTTCTCGGCGGAACACCAAATGGAATGGACCCGCGCAAATCACCACCGAATCACTCCAACCGTGTTGACTTTGAAGAAGACGCAATGACAACAGGTATGGCGGTGTATACGTCACTCGCCTTGCGCACACTCGGCGTGATGCTCGACTAATTGATCAACAACACACATGACACGCGGTTCTCGGAGCTCTCAAACAGGTAGCCAGCGCCCTCTGGAAGGCATACGGGTACTCGATTTCACACGTGTTCTGTCTGGTCCGCATGCAACACGAATGTTGAGCGATCTGGGTGCCGAAGTGATCAAAGTTGAGCCACCAATGGGTGACATGACTCGCTTTGCAATGCCACGAGTTAATTCATTGTCGTCTTATTTCATTCAACAAAACGTTGGCAAGAAAAATATTTCGCTCGACATGACAAAACCACAAGCAGTTGAATTGCTCAAAAAACTTGTGAACCACTGCGACATTGTGATTGAGAACTTTCGACCGGGTGTCATGCGCAAGATGGGTCTTGACTACGAAACTCTTTCCCAATTGAATCCACGTCTGATCTACACATCGATTACGGGTTATGGAGCAACCGGTCCATGGACAACGCGTCGTGCATATGCGCCTGTTGTCAATGCTGAATCAGGAATTACCAAACATCAAGGTGACGTGCGGGGTGGGCAATACGCAAATGATCCACATAGTCATGGCGATGTATACACAGCACTTGAAGCAGCGAGTGCGATCTTGGCTGCTTTGTATCAACGCGAACAGACCGGCGTTGGTCAATACATCGACGTGTCGATGGCAGAGACCATGTTGTACGTCAATGAACATGCTCACAACCAAATGTGGACAGGTGTAGAACCAGTTGGCGAGATTCGCTCGTTTCAACCAGCCGACTATCCCGTGTTGACAGTTGCTGATGGATCAATGGTCGTTGTGAGTGGTCACCCAGCAGAGCGCGGAACATTTGATTTCTTTGTTGCAGCGATGCAGCAACCTGAGTTGCTCAGTGATCCACGATTTAGTGATGTCGCAACACGTCTCGAGCATTTCGATGAGTTAATGGACATTATGAAAGCGTGGGCAAAAACTGTTCCGACCAGTGATGAAATCGAAAACCGACTTTCCCAATACCAACTTGCTACTGGAAGATTGCGAAGTGTTAGCGAGTTGGCAGATACTGAGTGGGCTCGCGAGCGAGAAGCAGTGGTCTTAGTGAGTGACCGTGGCGATGGCGCAGTGCGTATTCCAAATAGTCCTTGGCACTTCTCGGGATCTGACACCACAACACAAGGTGACGCTAAATATCGCGGCGAAGACAACCATGCGATCTTCTCGGAAATTGCTGGACTGAGCAACGAAGAAATTACGCAACTCGAAAATGATGGCGTACTACTGAGCAGAGGCCCGAGCAAGCGTTAACTAACGACCAGAGTGGCCAAACCCGCCGCCACGATCTTCGCCGTCTAAGTCCTCCATCACTTTCCAATCAATTTTTTCAATGCGTTGAATTAATAATTGTGCAATGCGATCACCGCGTGTCACCAAGTAGTCCACTGTCGGATCAGTATTGATCATCACCACTTTGAGTTCGCCGCGATACCCGCTGTCGATAATGCCCGGAGTGTTGACAAGCGTTACTCCATGCTTGAGAGCTAAGCCGCTGCGAGGCACGACGAAACCTGCAAATCCGAGAGGAACGGCGATTGCCAAGCCTGTGGGCATCAGTATTCGCCCGCCCCTGGCAGCAATCGTGGCGTTCTCTCGCGCGTACAGGTCTACGCCTGCGTCTCCTGCGTGGGCTGTGGCTGGCAGTGGCAGATCGGGGTCAAGGCGCTGGCAAGCGACCGAAAGGGGCTGATGAGTCATACAGCGACAATACGCCTAGATTGCATGGCGTGCTGGTGTGGATGGATCTTGAGATGACTGGGCTTGACCCGGAAACCGACGTGATCGTAGAAATAGGCACCCTGATTACCGACGACAATCTTGCGATCGTTGCCGAGGGCCCCGATCTTGTAATCCATCAACCCGATTCGGCACTTGCCCTGATGCAGCCAATTGTTGTTGAGATGCACACGAAATCTGGGCTCCTTGAAGCCATCAAGACTTCGACCGTCACTCTTGAAGATGCCGGCAATGCAACGCTTGAATTCATCAAGTTGCATGTGCCCGAGGCCAGATCGGTGCCGCTGTGTGGAAACTCGATCGGTACCGACAGACGCTTTCTTGCAAAGTATTTGCCGGAGATCGA
>CAINTF010000289.1 GCA_903853285.1 uncultured Acidimicrobium sp.
CAAGCCTTCAAGCGTCTCGTTGTACGCGAGTTGCACTTCATACAACCAGCCTGAACCAAACGGATCAGAGTTGATCAACGCCGGTTGATCATTAAGCAATTCATTGACCAATACAACAGTGCCACTCACGGGTGAACCGATATCGCTCACACTTTTGCTGCTCTCAACTTCGGCAACAGCTTTACCGACAACAACTGAGTCACCAACTGACGGTAATTGCACATCAACAATTTGCCCAAGTGCATCTTGCGCGTGATCAGTGATTCCCACTCGAGCAGACTCGCCGTCGACAAGCACCCACTCGTGGCTTCGCGAGTACAAGAGTCCGTCAACGATCTTCACGCAACAACCCTAATTCCACAGCGATAAAGCTGCGTCACATTTCGATGATTGCCGCACACATGCAAGACAAATGCCTATTCATGCCCGTTCACTCTTTGTCTTGGTACTATGTTGATACCAGCAATTCTTGCAAGCGCTCGGAAGCACGGAATTGCTGATGATGACATGATCCATGCATATAGGCATGCAATAAGATCGCTTGATGTTGACGACTTCGTCATGTGTATCGGGCCAAACCGTCACGGAAACCTCCTTGAAATCGGCTACACGACCGACCAAAATACCGCCCAAATCTTCCATGCCATGCCGGCCCGACACAAATTCCTGAGGTGACACTATGAATACAACAACAGCAGATCCAGAAAATATTGAGCCCTTCGATTATTTTGAACGTGTTGTAGATGTGCCATTCCGCATCTACTCCGACATTGAGCTTGCAGAATTAAAAATTTTGGCACTGTCAGGCGAACTTCAACCCGACGATGAACCGTGCGCCTTTTGTATTTGGCAAGAACAAATTGACTACCGCCAAATGCCCCTCGTGCACCAAGTGGAATACGTGCGTCGGTATAGCTCTCACCAAACGGTCGCAGATCAACCTTAGGTAGTTGTCAGTTGCCCGATGGCGGCTGAGATCGCCTTGGCCAAAGCCAGTCCACCGGTGGCATTCATATGCACCGAGTCGGCAGTAAACCATTCGGGGTGTCCATTGCTCAAGTCGCACCAGCGCAAGATGTGCAGGTTGTCAATCTTTTTTTCCAACTCAAACAACTGACGGTTGTACGACACACTCTTCATGCGCACATTGCCCGCTTGCCGATATGTCAACCACAGCACTTCGACGCCTTGCAACTTTGCCTCGCCCGTAATTGCGCGTACTGCTTTTGCAAAGCTGGCATCGTCAAGGTCGTTGTACCCAGTGCTCACCACCACAACATTTGAAAACTTGCCTTTGTTCATCTGCAACATCTTGAGCGAACTGTCTTTGGCAAAAGGTTTGCAACCTTCAGAGATCAATCGTTGACATGGCACTGAACGCAATAAGAACGGATGCTCGCGCTCGAGCAACGTGAGTGCAGCATCGGTATGTAACAAGATCGACATCACCGAGTCGCCAACCAGCAGCGCTTCTTTTTTGGTTGGCCGTGCAGTGGGTGTGGCAGAGACGGTTGGGGCTACCAGTAGCCCAAGCACCAACCCAATCGCACCAAGCACGTTTCCCATGAGTGGGTCACGCTACCGACCTTCACTTCAAAGTTGTGAGCTACCCAAAAGCCCGCACAGGGCGCACGACGTACCTGTTGCTCTTATATTGGGCGTCCAGATAGCCGTGGTAAAGACACGCGGAAAGCCTGTAGTCGTCGTCAGAAGAAGTCCAATAGATACTGTCCGAAGAAACACTTAAATGAAGATTCTTCTCCAACAGAGTGAGTTCTTCTGCAGAAGGAATAAACCAGTCGGTCTCGATGCCAGCTGGATTAAGAATCGCATCGTAAAAACCTGGGCAAGCCTTTTTCATGAGCGATGTATTGAACGCACCACTGCCTATCGATAGACGGGTTCCAAGCTTCTTATAACCAGCTTCACAACTCCACTTCGTTTCCACCTCAAAGTCTGCCATCTCCATGTAACGAGCGCTTTTTCCATTTACCAATAAAGCGTCAGATGCCACATAAAACACCTTGCCACCGCCGGGGCCAATGTCGCCAAGTTTGCATGTACCACCTTGCGCACATGAGAGCACAACATTGTTGGTTCCAAACGCGCGTATCGGTCGAACTCTAAATGGATTTGCCGGA
>CAINTF010000290.1 GCA_903853285.1 uncultured Acidimicrobium sp.
CAACCGATATACCAAGCTCGCTGCGCAAAGAAACTATTCGCACGCTTGAAACAATGAGCATCCCAGTTGAGTACAGCTTCCACGAAGACGCTCCGAGCCAACACGAAATCGATTTGCGACACACCGATGCACTGACAATGGCCGACAGTGTGATGACATTTCGTTTTGTCGTCAAGGAGATCGCAGCACTGCATAACGTGCACGCCACGTTTATGCCAAAGCCTCTCGAAAACATCCAGGGCTCGGGCATGCACCTCCATCTTTCGTTATTCAATGGTGAAGAAAATGCGTTCTACGATGCGAACGATGCATACAACTTGTCGCCGACTGCAAAATGCTTTATGGCCGGATTGCTCCGACACGCTGCCGAAATCACAGCTGTCACGAACCAAACGGTCAACTCGTACAAACGACTTGTTCCTGGCTTTGAAGCTCCAGTTCACATCTCGTGGGCGCGCAACAACCGCAGTGGCTTGATCCGCGTACCAATTGCAAAACGCAATAGCGACTCTGCAACGCGCATCGAATACCGCTCACCAGACCCAGCGTGCAACCCATACCTCGCGTTCTCGGTCATCTTGGCTGCAGGATTGCGTGGAATTCAAGAGGGCTACGAATTGCCAGTCGAAGCAGACGCCAACTTGTTTGAGATGGACAACGACGTTCTCGAAAAGATGAGTATTCATCAACTACCACAGTCTCTCAACGAAGCATTGCAGGTCATGGAAAACTCAAGCCTGGTTGCTGAGGCGCTCGGCGATCACATCTTTGAATGGTTCTTGCGCAACAAGCGTGCTGAGTGGCGCACATACAAAACACACATCAGCCAATACGAACTTGGTCGCTACCTGCGCTCGCTGTGAACACGCGCACTTCTACAAACGAAAACGTTGTCGGTCAAATGATCGCCGTGTTTCCGAACCCGCCATCTATTGATCTGGCGCGCACACTCGACTTGGCCGGATACCGCTGGAAGGCTGTTTCATCGGCCGATGACGCAGCAAAGAGCGAGCCAGTCGAAGGTTGGGCTGGCGCAGTGGTGATGTGTGATGAAGACCCAGAGGGCGGTTGGGCAATCTGCCGCTCGCTACGCAAAAACGACAACCCTGTCGGCCATGTTCTTGTACTTGTAAACGGTGCTCAACTCGCTGATCTTGAATTACGCGACGATTTGTTTGACGACTTCTGCTTGTCGCCTTTTCACCCCCGCGAACTCGAGTCACGCCTGCGCCACATGTTCTTCACCGAGATCCGCGGAAGTCGCGAATCGCTTGTCGAATACAGCGGTCTGATTCTCAACCTTGAGACATACCAAGCATCATTCGGTGGACAGCCGCTCGACTTGACCTACATGGAATACGAATTACTCAAGTTCTTGGCACAAAACCCAGGCAAGGTGTTTTCTCGCGAAACATTGTTGTCGCGAGTTTGGGGCTACGAGTATTTCGGTGGGGCACGCACTGTCGACGTACACATTCGTCGCTTGCGCGCAAAGCTTGGTGAAGAACACGCCAACTTAATTCAGACAGTTCGTAGCGTTGGATACCGCTTCGGACAATCCAAGTGGTCTGCTTAGACCGCCGCGCTCACAAGCGTCACAATTCCAATCGAAGCAAATAACACCGCTGCTGCTCGCTGAATTTTGTTCAGAGGTACTTTTTTCTGCAACCACCCACCAGCCAACACGGCTAGTCCAGAAACACTTGAAAGCGCGACGATTGATCCGATGCCAACCGCAATGGGATCATCGAACCTCGCTGCAAAGCCCGCTGTTGCGAGTTGTGTGAGGTCTCCAAACTCTGCAACTAAAATCACCGATGCTGCTGTCCACACCACACGCGCATTAGACATCGATGACGACCACTTTGAGGTTTCGTCATGCTCGGCAGACGAACCTGCTCGCCATGTCATTACTCCCCCGGTCATGAACAACAATCCAACTAAAACATGGATCGGAGTTTTGGGAAGTTGGCTTAATGCAGTACCGAAAATCACGGCAAGCAACACATGTGTTGCGTAGCCAAGCGTGACTCCACCCCACACCGGTAGGCGGCGATGAAAGTGCGTCGAAAGCAACAGTGTCGCAAACATTGTCTTGTCGGGTAACTCAGCAAGAAAAATTGCACTGAATGTGACGGCAAAATGTTGCAACACAAAAAATCAATCAGTAATGCGCTGCATGCGCTTGGC
>CAINTF010000291.1 GCA_903853285.1 uncultured Acidimicrobium sp.
CTGACCGAAGTCTGCAGGTTCCCCGGCAACTCCAGCAGGAATACCCAGCGAAGATGCGTCAGGTGTTGCTCCATACAGTTGCATGACTCGATCGGTTGTGTGAATGCCTGGCTGCACAGTGTTGACCGTGACTCCATCTTGTGCAACTTCGCGCGCAACAGTCTTCAAAAACCCTGTTACTCCCGCACGCGCAGTGTTGGACAAAATGAGGTTTGCCATTGGTTGACGCACAGCAACCGACGTAATAGCAACGATGCGACCCCACTTGCGTTCTTGCATACCAGGCAACACTTCTTTGCACATTCCAATTACCGACAACAAGTTTTGTTCAAGAGCTGCTGGGTATGCGTCCAAATCGGTTGTTGCAAAGTTTCCTGCTGGTGGTCCTCCACCGTTTGCTACCAAGATGTCGATGTGCCCGAGTATCGCTGTTGCTTCGCGCACAAATTGTGCACCGCCCTCGCCTGTCGACACATCAGCGACAATGCCGACGCAACCTTTACCAATAGTTTTTGCCGCCTCAGCCACACGCGCAGCATCGCGACTGCAAATAACTACTCGAACTCCCTCATTGGCAAGTGCCTGCGCAGTTGCGAAACCCAAACCTGCAGAACCTGCAGCCACTGCAGCAGTTCGCGCGCTAATTCCAAGATCCATAGCCCAAAACGCTACTGCCGCTGATACTGACTCGGTGCTAACTTAGGGCCGTTAGGTGGTGAGAAAACCCATGGGTGGGTATCAAGAAGACGAACGCTTTTTGGACGCGATCGCTGACGCCGAGCCGTACCCGTATTGGATGGAAGATGTCGACGAACCCGACTCCAATCCGATGCTCGTGCGTGACGACTCGTGCGACTTGTGCATTGTTGGCGGTGGCTACACGGGACTCTGGACTGCAATCTTGGCAAAGGAGCGCAATCCGTCAGCCGATGTCATCCTCATCGACTCACACGAAGTTGGATCTGCGGCGAGTGGTCGCAATGGCGGCTTTATGGACTCGAGTCTCACTCACGGCATTGCTAACGCACAACAACGCTTCCCCGAAGAAGTGGGTCTGCTTGAAGATTTGGGGCTAGAAAACCTCAATCAAATCGAAGCAGCAATTCGTCGCTACAACATCGACTGCGACTTCGAGCGCAATGGCGTTATCGAGATTGCAAGCACTCGTCATGCAGGTAACTACCTCGACGAGATGCGCGAAGACTACGAACAATTGCTTGAGTTGGGTCACAAAGTTGAATGGCTCGATCAACAAGCAGTGCAACGCGAAGTTGCTTCACCGATTTTTACTGGCGGCATGTGGTGCAAAGATACTGCTGCACTTGTCGATCCGGCGCGCCTTGTGTGGGGCCTTAAAAGTGCAGCTGAAAGTCTTGGCGTGCGAATCTTCGAAGACACGCGAGCAACTGGTCTCGACTATTCGGGAAGCGGCGTCTCGATCGAAACTGCATTAGCCGACATCAAAGCCAAGCATGTTGCGCTCGCCACCAACGCATTCAAACCGCTTCTCAAGCGCATGCACAATTACATTGCTCCGGTGTACGACTACTGCCTTGTGACCGAGCCTCTGAACGCACAGCAGCTTGACAGTTTGGGTTGGAAGAATCGCCAAGGGCTTTCCGACATCTCCAATCAGTTTCACTATTACCGTCTCACTGCCGACAATCGCATTCTGTGGGGCGGCTACGACGCAATGTATTTCTTCGGCGGAAAAATGAGTGTCGATCTCGAATCGAGGCCAGAAAGTTGGGCAAAGTTGTCGCAACACTTCTTCGAGACGTTTCCACAACTTGAAGGTGTCAAGTTTTCACACGTCTGGGGTGGCGCGATTGATACATGCAGTCGCTACAGCGTGTTTTGGGGGCAAGCAATGCGCAATCGAGTTGCATACGCAATTGGCTACACAGGTCTTGGTGTTGCGAGTTCACGCTTTGGTGCCGAAGTCATGCTCGATTTGCTCGACGGGCGTAAAACCCAAGCCACGCAAACCCAATTTGTGAAAAGCAAGCCGCTACCATTTCCTCCTGAGCCATTTCGCTTTATCGGTATTCAGACAACACGCTGGGCACTCAGCCGCGAAGACCGCACAGGAAAACGCAACCTTTGGCTGCGTACCCTCGACCGACTCGGTTTGGGCTTCGACTCGTAACCCTCCTGCCTCTACAGTGAGTCAATGAGTTTTCCCGCACTCACATCAGTAGACCAAGTACGAAACGCTCTTGGTGGGCAAAGTTATTTGGCCGATGAGGGTCTCGCCACTGCCGTATTTTTGGCGTTGTCGCTCAAGCGACCTCTTTTATTGGAGGGTGAAGCTGGTGTTGGCAAAACCGAATTAGCAAAAGTGATCGCCGCAATGACGGGTGGCGAACTCATACGTTTGCAGTGTTATGAAGGTATCGATGCATCGCAGGCTGTGTATGACTGGGACTACTCACGTCAGCTGTTGCATTTACGCGCAGCCGAAGCATCTGGTGAGGCAAAGTCTAAAAACACTTCGCTGCTCGAAAGCGAACTGTATAACGAAAGATTTTTGATTAAGCGTGCGCTGTTACGTGCCATCGACAATCGCACAACACCCGCAGTGCTCTTGATCGACGAAATCGACAGAGCCGACGACGAGTTTGAGGCATACCTTCTCGAAATTCTTTCTGATTTCCAAATCACTGTTCCCGAACTCGGCACGTTTAGTGCAACTACCCCGCCAATCGTTGTGCTCACTTCCAACCGTACGCGCGATGTGCACGATGCATTGAAGCGTCGTTGTCTTTATCACTGGGTTGAACATCCAAATTTTGAACGCGAAGTTGCCATCGTTCGGTTACGTGTTCCACAAATCGCCGAGTCGCTGGCCCGGCAAGTAGCCGCAGCTGTTGAAGCACTGCGTGCGCTCAATTTGTATAAGCCACCAGGTGTTGCCGAAACGATTGATTGGGCAACAGCGCTTGGCCAACTCGGGATTCTTGAGCTCGACGAAACCAGCGTTGCAGCAACGCTTGGCACGGTACTTAAGTATCGCGAAGATCACGAACGTGTTCGTGAAACGGGCATTGCCGATCTTGTTAAACAAGCCTTCGACCGCGGCTTGTCGCATAATTAAAGCGCATCAGCAATGTCAACAGCGCTGAAGCAGCCTGCTGGCTCATCTGCAGACGAAATGGCAGTGTCGTTTGCGCGTGTGTTGCGGGGCGCGGGCATCAATGTGCCCATCGATTCGGTGATCACATTTGTGCAAGCACTCGATGTCGTGTCAATGACCAAGCGCGACGATGTGTATTGGGCGGGGCGGGCCACACTGGTGCATCGACCAGAAGATCAGCAACTCTACGACCGGGCATTTGCGGTTTTTTGGGAACGTCGTAACGCAACAGACGCCGACGAAGATGGCCCGCCACAAAAAATCACATTGTTGCTCGACGACGAAGACGGCCCGGATGAAAATAATGCAGATGCACAAGACGACAATCAGACAATGCAAATGCGCTTCACTGCAAACGAATCATTACGCAGCAAAGATTTTGCTCAATACACCGACGAAGAACTGCACGAATCACAGCGACTGATGCACCAACTTCGTCTCGCAGGCCCTCCCCGACATTCACTTCGCCTCACACATGCAAAACGCAGTGGTTCTCGCCACGACTTGCGCCGCACCGTTCGCGCATCACTCGCATTTGGTGGCGAGCCTGCTCGCTTGCACTGGCGTAAACCAAGTGAGCGTCAACGCCGACTCGTTGTGCTTCTCGACATCTCGGGCAGCATGGAGCCATACGCACGAGCACTGCTTCGTTTCATGCATGCAGCCGTTGTCGGCAGACAACGTGTTGAGGCATTTACATTCGGCACAAGGCTCACTCGGCTAACAAAAGAACTCAATAGTCGCGACCCCGACAAAGCACTCACTCGCGCAGCAGCACAAGTACCCGACTGGAGCGGCGGCACGCGGCTCGGCGAAAGCCTGCGCCGATTTAATGCAACATGGGGCGTTCGCGGAATGGCCCGTGGTGCAATTGTCGTCGTGCTCAGCGATGGCTGGGACAGAGGCGACCCGGAGGTTCTTGCCGAGCAGATGCAGCGCTTACAACGAGTTGCGTTCAGAGTCGTGTGGGTAAATCCGCTCAAAGTCACGCCTGGTTATGCGCCGCTAGCTCGGGGCATGGCTGCAGCGCTTCCCTACGTAGACGATTTCGTAGAGGGCCATTCCATACAGGCCCTTGAGCATCTCACTCGAGTGATTTCTCGCGATTGACTGGTACCTATGCGTGAACTACTCAACGACATCGAGCGCTGGCAACAGGCAGGCAAACAGATTGCTGTTGCTCGCGTCGTCGACATCGAAGGCTCAGGTCCACGCGATCCCGGTGCAGCAATGGCTGTCAATGAAGACGGCGAAGTTGTTGGTTCGGTGAGTGGCGGATGCGTGGAAGGTGCTGTTGTCGCAGAGGCACTCGAGATTTTGCGCGGCGACAAGCAACCCCGCCTCGTCAAGTTTGGTTACTCCGACGATGAAGCATTTGCAGTGGGTCTCACATGCGGCGGCATCATCCATCTCTTTATCGCGCCGCTTACCTGGTAACTAGTTCTCGGCCAAATGTCTCTCTACTCAATTTTCGCCGAACGAGTACGTTCCAACATTCCTGTTGCACTCATCACGGTTATCGATGGTCCAAACATCGGCGCAACGATGCTCGTCTCGCCGTCGACAGAAGCAGAGGGCACGCTCGGTGATGCCGAACTCGATCGTGTTGTTGCGCGTGATGCACTGGGAGAAGTAGAAGCCGGTCGCACAGGTGTGCGTCACTATGGTCCGCAGGGTCAAACGACACCAGAAGACTTAATCGACACTCCAACGGTTCGTGTGTTTATAGAAGCATTTTCGCCACCGCCAACCATGTGGATCTTTGGTGCGGTCGACTTCACTGCCGCGCTAGCCAAGGTTGCAAAAGTCCTCGGTTATTACGTTGTTGTGTGCGACGCCCGCGAAGTTTTTGCTACTCGCCGTCGTTTCCCAATGGCCGACGAGGTGTTGGTTTCATGGCCAGCACCGTTGTTTACTCAGCGCGGTGCAGCACTCACCTCGCGCGATGCAGTTTGTATTTTGACCCACGACCCAAAGTTCGATGTGCCTGCGGTGCAGGGGGCTCTAGCCACAAACGTTGGCTACATCGGTGTGATGGGCAGCCGCAAAACTCATGCAAAGCGACTAGAACGACTTGCCGAAGTAGGCATTACAAGCACAGATCAATTGTCTCGACTCATGTCCCCTATTGGTCTCGACATCGGCGCAAGAACACCAGAGGAAACTGCAATTTCAATTGTTGGAGAAATCATTGCGCGGCGCACGGGCCGCGGCGCACCATCGCTACGCGACAGTGACGGGCCAATTCACAAATAGATTCACAAGAAAACTCATATCAACGGATTTGCGTATTTCACCCATGAGGTAATTCGCTCGTTCATCAATTGCAATTCAACACTTCTACCCGAATATGGCGTTTGCAAGATTGCGCTTGGCACACCCAAGTACATCGAAATGTGACCTGGACGCCAGATCAAGTCACCAGGCTGAGCATCTTCAACTTTTACTCGAGTAGCACTGGTAAATTGTGCACTCGATCCGTGTGTCATACCAACACCAACTTTCCCCCACGCAAAAGCAACTAGCCCTGAACAATCAAAAGCAACGTTTTCAGTTGCAGCATTATTTTTGTACGGCACACCAAGTTGCGTGAGACCATTGATCAACGCAAGTTTGTGTGACATGTCTGCACGCAACCAAGACTGTTGCATCACTCGCGCATCAACTCCCAAGAAGTTTGCCGCCTGCGCGGCTATGTCGGAAACATACGAGGAGAAAACATCGCTCCGATCTGCATCACTCAGTTCTGTAAGCGAATCGAAAACTGCAACGGCTTCTTGAGCAGATTGCGCGATCACTCGCTCTTGACTTTGCGGCATTGGTTTGGCGGAAACTTGTTGAGGCAGTCCAAGCATCACCATCACCGCGACAATCGCTAGTGCGACGAGTGACCGGCATGAAGACTGCATGCGCAGGGTGCGCCACAATCGTCGAACTACTAAGTGGGTATACGGATAGAGATGTGTTTGGGTCATGGTTTGGGGGTGACAGGGTGGCCCTGACTCGACCGGGGGGCGGTGGAGTTCACGGGGGCGATAACTCGCCATATGTCAACTGGGTAACAGTTTATGTCATCAAATTGTAATATTTGGGGATCCTCCAAAACCCAAGTAGACATTGGGTATGACAGGGCCTCTCACCGTTGCCGTGGTGCTCGCTGCAGGCAGTGGAACCCGGTTCGTCGGATCGACCCACAAGCTTCTGAGCGTCGCTCAGGGGCGCCCTGTGTATCACTGGGCGGTCGAATCAGCCATCGAAGCCAGCATCGGACCAGTGGTTGTGGTGACCGGCAAAACGCCACTTCCGCTCGATTTTGAACTCAGTGACCAGGCTCGGGCTTCCATCTCAACATGGGGTCTGCCACATTCGATCAACAATCCCAATTGGTCGACCGGCATGGCAAGTTCGGTCCACTGTGCAATCGAATATGCAACATCGCTCGGCGCACAGGCAGTGGTCATCGGTCTCGCCGATCAACCGTGCGTTCCACCGAGTGCTTGGCAGCGCGTTGCAAGCAGCACTTCCCCACTTGCTGTTGCGACATACGACACCAAGCGTGGCAACCCTGTCAAGTTGCATGCAGAAATGTGGTCGCACTTGCCAACGACAGGCGACGAAGGAGCGCGCAACTTATTGCGCTCTCATCATCAACTTGTCAGTGAAGTATCCTGTACTGGGTCAGCGATTGACATCGACACGATTGAAGACCTCGAACAAGCAAGCAAACTCATTGTCGAATCTCGGAGAACTGTGTAATGGATCTGAATCACGAATTCATCGTCAATGTGCCAGTCAATGACGCATGGGTTATTCTCACCGACCTCGAACGCATCGCACCTTGTTTGCCAGGCGCGCAATTGACCGAGGTCGAGGGTGATACCTACCGCGGTCAAGTCAAGGTCAAGGTAGGACCAATCGTTGCTCAGTTCAAGGGTCAGGCAAGTTTTGTGTCGCGCGATGATGTTGCCCACAGAGCGACGCTCAAAGGCGAAGGCCGCGACACCACTGGCAAAGGCACGGCATCTGCGATCATCACTGCCCAACTCACCTCGGTGACACCAACGTCTACAAAATGCACCGTCGTCACCAATCTCACCATCTCGGGCAAAGTCGCACAGTTCGGTCGTGGCGCACTTGCCGACGTGAGCGACAAACTGCTCGCACAATTCTCAGAGAATCTCAACCAGTTGATTAATAGCTCGCCGACACCGGCAACGGCTGCTACAACGGCAACCTCAACTGCTACTGCAACTGCCGCCCCGGTGGCAGCTGCAACTCCAGAGATTCGCAAGATCGAAAGTGCCGAAGTTGCACCACTCGACCTGCTCGGCACTGCGGGTGCACCAATTCTGAAGCGCGCGATTCCCGCTGTAGTTGTACTCATTGCGGTCGTGATTGCCGCAATCAAATTTTTGTAACCCATGAATGACGCCGACATTGCCAGAGTCGGCGAGCTTTTAGGTCGCATTCCACAAGGACAATTTGAAATAGTTGTCCGCACAAAAAGTGGCGACCCGGTTGTGTTGCGCAACGCACCGTTTCTCGATGATGGAACACCGATGCCAACGCGTTATTGGTTGTTGGGCGAACACGAGACGGTGATTGTTGGACGACTCGAAGCAAGTGGCGGAGTTAACCAAGCCGAGGCCGACATAGGCCCAACGGCACTCATCGAGACCCATGAGCGTTATGCAGCCGAACGAGATGCTGCGATCGACCCAGCTCACACTGGCCCTCGACCCTTCGGCGGCGTGGGCGGTACGCGCATTGGCGTCAAATGCTTGCATGCCCATTTCGGTTGGTGGCTTGCAGTGGGTAACGATCCAGTGGGTCAATGGGTGGCCGACAAACTAGATGTCTCGCGAGACGACTACGTCGTCACCGAAAATTCTGCTGTAATCAATAAGCGTTCACGTCCTGTTTTTACTTCGCCCGTTGCAGCAATTGATATCGGCACCAACTCCACCAATTTGTTGATCGTTGATCCACAGGGAAACGAGATTGTTCGTGAAGTCAACGTCACTCGGCTCGGCAAAGGCGTTGCTGCATCAGGGCGGCTTGAAGACAGCGCGATCGCCGCAACCGTGCAGCAACTTGAAATCTATGCATCATTGTTGAAGCAACACAATGTAGAAACCTTTCGCGTAACCGCAACCGAAGCATGCCGTCGAGCATCTAACGCCAACACTTTTCTCGACCAAGCCGAAGCCACTCTGGGCAAACGTCCCGAAATTATTTCGGGAGAAGCAGAAGGCAAGCTCGCATTCAGTGGAGCCTTAAGCAAGCTTGATCCACATGATGGAACCACCATCGTCATCGATATCGGCGGTGGTTCAACTGAGATCATGATCGGCACTGGCAACTCATTGCAACACGTGTCAAGTTTTCCAGTCGGTGCGGTCGTGCTCACCGAAACCGAGTTGCATCGCGACCCACCTCGGCCAGAAGAACTCACCAACGCAATCGGTCTCGTTACCGACTTCATGGATGATCTTGTTCGCGAGTTTCCACAAGTGCTCAACGCAACCAGAGTTGTCGGCGTTGCTGGCACCATCGTCACAATCGCCGCCATCGAGTTGGGCATTGCGCGTTTTGACCCTGTTGCACTGCACGACATGACCCTCACGCGAGAAGCCGCCGAAGATGTGTTCCGCACCCTCGCAACCGAGTCGCTAATCGACCGCAAATCGAACCCAGGACTACCACCCGAGCGAGCAGATGTCATTGTGGGCGGTTGTTGTGCACTCGTGGGCATCATGCGCCGCCTGCGCATACCTTCAGTCACCGTGTCCGTGCATAATTTGCTTGACGGCGTCGTGCAACACATACTGGATCCACAATGAGTTCGCCATCTAGCCACCAGTTGCACCCGGCAAGCGTTGTCACATCAGCCGGTGCACCACTGCGCCTCTATGGCAAACGAATTGTTGTGCGGCCGCTTGTGGCAACAGACTTTGAGGCCTGGAGCGAAGTTCGCCATCGCAATGGCGAATGGCTCAGCAAATGGGAACCCATCAAGTCTGCGTATCTTCCAGACCCTGCAACCAATCGCGATGCGTTCAACAATCGCTGTGTCGCGCGCGATCGTGAGCGCCAGACCGGTGGCTCGTACGCATTCGGAATTTTTATAGATGGTTCATTCGCTGGAGAAGTCAACATCAACAACGTTGTGCGCAGTGCCATGCAGTGCGGAACGATTGGTTACTGGATCGATGAAGCACGGGCTGGCAAAAGCTATATGTCGGAAGCTGTGCTCGTGGTATCAAAGTTCGCATTTGAAGAACTCGGTTTACATCGCATGGAGATCTGCATCATTCCACGCAATCACAACAGTCGTCGCGTGATGGAAAAGCTTGGCATCCGCGAAGAAGGCCTTGCCGAACGCTTCCTAGAAATCAATGGCGTGTGGGAAGACCACATTCGCTACGGATTCACGATTGAAGAATGGCGCCAGCGCAACCAGCAACTTAGTGCTGAGTGGCTGCAATAAAAAATAAGCTCTAAAAATATCTACGCGATGTCGCGCAGATGTTCAATCTCGAGCACTCGTTGTTTGCGCACAACTTTACGTCGCTTCCAAGCCTTTGTCTTCCAATGCTTGATCGCTTGTTTGCGTGAATGCTCAATACCAACTTCTGCATCGTGATGATGCAGTGGCTTCCATGCCGGACCAGGCTCTATGACATCATCGGGCTCTACCCCGTGACTCACCAAGTTGGCTACCAGATGCAACTCTGAGTTCACTCGGTGACGCTCATTGTGAGCGTGTGCCCGAGTCTCAATTGTTGGTGGCAACACCACCTGTCGGTGTTTGTGACGCTTGCTCATTGCTTCCCCCGCCTTTCATATCTCTCGATACTGACGAATTCGACACTGCTAGCTACCTGTGTTTCACCGTACACCTACGGGATGCATTGGCGCGACTTTGTATCGACATGCGCTATTCGGCGCTATTCGGCTATTTGGCCTCACTACTTTTTGGTGATCTTTGCTTGCAGCGCAGCCAAGCGCTCGGCAAACCAAGGTTGGCGAGTGCTCCACAGTTGTGGGGTAAGTTCGCGCGCCACAGCGTCTGGATGCGTTTGCACATCCGCCATAGCGGCAAGAGTTTTTTTGGTTTCAATCACAAGTTCGCGTGGTGCGCTCGCCGCACGCGCAGCCATCTCATGAGCAACGGCGAGTAAATCCGCATCTTCAACACAGAGATACGCGAGCCCAACTCGTTGTGCTTCAGCACCATCGAGCACTTCGCCAAACAGCACGGTCGCTGCAGTCACTTGTGGTCCAACGATGCGACGCAGCATCCATGTGTGTCCACCACCGGGGTGAATGCCAAGTTGCAAAAATCGTGTATCAAACTTGGCACGTTTAGCAGCGATGCGTACGTCGCAACCGAGTGCAAGGTTCATTCCTGCGCCTACTGCGGCACCATTGACCGCTGCGATCGTTGGCAACGGACTTCGCGCTATGCGCAAAAAACCTTCATAGATGACGCCAAGAGATTCGCCGTCGGCTTCCGCGAGGTTTCCCAAATTGGCGCCTGCACAAAAAGCAGGTGCGGTGCCTGTCACCACGAGTGCGCCAATCGCGCTATCGCCCTCAATGCGGTCCATCGCGGCAACAATTTCGGCAACCATCGGCGCAGTCATTGTGTTGCGCTCGTCGGGGTTGTTGAGTGTGAGTGTTGCTACACCATCCGCAATTTCAAGTAAGACCAATGCCATGACTCAAGGTTAGCGACTACTCTAAATACGCATGCTCGACCATGTCTTCACCGATGCAATCAGCGCTCTTCGTGACGCTTTTGGCAATGCATTTCTTGAGCGCCAAGCATTTGAAGAACATCTGCAATCCGACATTTTGCTTGGTGACTTGGTATGGGAAACAAGTTATGGCTTGCCCGGCGAAGGTCAACCACCGCGTGTAGTTGCACACATCACGTTCAATTGGCCGAGCCGCAGCCAAGCCGCCTATCGCAGTTGGTATGTAGAAGAAGTACTCGACCACAATCCTTCAATCGAAATTGAAGTCGTGTTTCGCATTCAGCGACTCGCCCAACAGCCAGACCCTTCAGTTGTTGACGATGTCGCTGTCATGTACAGCCCAGTTGTTGGCAATGGCAAACTCGAGCGCGACAACATCACAATCGAGATCGGTCATCCAACTACTAGCGACGACACCGACTTCGCGCTCGAAATTACATATGAAGGCGAATACGAGTTGGCAGAAGAAACTCTGCAAGATGGCACGAGCGCGGTGCTCGACGAACACTTTGGCGCTCTAGGCCATTGGGTCGCTTCAACGCTGATCAATCTTGGCGACCTCAAATTGGAGTTTGTGCCAGCCGACGAAGAGGCGTAGTTATTTAGCGGTTGCGTTCGGCAACAGCATGCACTTCAATGCCACCACGCGGACGCTGCGTGAGCTCAACTTTGACCCACATTGGTTTGACAGTGACCATCACTTCGTTTGCAATCTCGGCAGCAAGTGCCTCGGCAAACACAGCCATGTCGCGGAAGCGCCAGAGGTACAACTTGAGCGACTTCGACTCGATGCAATATTGATCGGGTTTAAATTCGATCGTTACATGTGACAAGTCGGGTTGCGATGTAACTGGGCAAATTGAAGTGACTTCGTCGCTGGTAAATCGCACCAATGTGACATGGGCTGGTGCAGGAAACACTTCTACGTGATCAATGGCGTGACGAATTGTTGAGCCAAGAACAGTGAGATTGTCATGAGGATCAGTTGCCATACGTATCAGCGTAGGTGGTTTGGAATCAGGCTGCTCAACTGCACCAATGGGCGTGGTCCAACATGTGTAATTACTTCTGATGCCGAAAGCGAACCGAGTCGTCCGCAGTCTTCAATCTTCATGCCACGTGTAAAGCCAAACAAAAATCCCGCTGCATACATGTCACCCGCACCGGTTGCATCAATGACTTGATCAACTGGTTCTGGTTCAATGTGCACTACTGCGTCTCCGTTAATGACAACCGAGCCGCGCTTGTCACGCGTGACGGCTCCAAACTCGCAGTCATGACGGAGTTTGCCAAGGGCTTCTTCGTATGAATCAGTTTGGTACAACGACTGCAACTCAAGTTCATTGCAAAACAAAATATCGATGTCGTTCTTGATGAGCGCCATGAAGTCGGCACGGTGTCGATCCACACAAAATGAATCTGAAAGAGTCAGCGAAACCTTGCGTCCGGCTTCATGTGCATATTTTGATGCTGTGCGAAATGCTTCCTTTGCTTGATCGCGATCAAACAAATAGCCCTCGAGAAATAGGACTGCTCCAGACGCAACAGCTTCACGCGAAATGTCTGCAGGGTCGAGCAAACTTGCCGCACCCAAGAATGTGCTCATCGAACGCTGACCATCTGGGGTAACCGCAATGATGCAGCGACCTGTCGGTTCGGTTGTCGATGTAGCACCTGGATGAAAACCAACGCCGACTGTTTTCATATCGTGCCCGAAAACTCGACCCAAATCATCTTCGGCGATCTTGCCGATGAATCCTGCTCGCCCACCAAGACTTGCAAGCCCGTACGCGGTGTTTGCAGCCGAGCCACCACTTGTTTGAGTTGGCTTGGTGATGCGCGAATACAAATGCGCCGAACGATCTGCATCAACCAGCGTCATTGAGCCTTTGACAACTTGCTCAACATCCAAAAACTGATCTTCAACTGCAGCGATTACGTCGACCAACGCGTTTCCGATAGCAACTGCGTCATAACGCACCCCGTCGTCACGGGTTAAATCAATTGGTGGCACGTGACAAGACACTAGTTGGTACAGCAACTACCGTGCATATGTGAGATCTGGTTGGCTTTCCGTGCCCACAAGCGCCTCTGCCGATGGTCGAATGCTCATTGGCACTCGAGGCATTCGCGGGTTTGTCGATGGCATGGTCTATGTCATGTTGCCCGCCTACCTGCTGGCACTTGGTTTTAGTGGTGTACAAATTGGCGCTGTGATCACCGCATCACTTTTTGGCTCTGCGATTTTCACGATTGGTACTGGCCTGATCGCTCACCGAATCGCACCGGCTCGCTTGCTCATGTATGCAACGTGCATCATGATTGCAACCGGTATTGCTTTCGGTGTCACCACAAGTTTTGTCGCGCTTCTTGTCATCGGATTTTTGGGCACAATGAATCCGTCGGCTGGCGATGTGAGCATGTTTTTGCCCCTCGAACAGGCATCGGTTTCACAATCGGTTTCCGACTCTGATCGCACCGCCATGTTTGCCCTCTACAACCTCAGTGGAGCCCTTGTGGGCTCAATTGGAGCGCTTTGCGCTGGCGTCCCGCTTTGGCTCGCCCTGCGCTACAACCGCAGTTCACTCACCGGGTACCGCTTTACATTCGTGATGTATGCACTTGCAGGAGTTGTTGTGCTGTTCATATATCAACGATTGTCCAGTCATGCCAATACGCATCCAACTGATGCACCGCATGCCCTCACCGAGTCACGCCGCGTCGTATACAAACTTGCCGCACTGTTTAGCCTCGACTCGCTTGGTGGCGGGTTTGCAACGCAAGCAATCTTTGCTCTATGGGTCTTTCACAAATTCGATCTTGCGGTCAGCACATTGGGCGCAATCTTCTTCGCTACTGGAGTGCTCTCCGCTTTCTCATCTTTGCTCTCGGTGCGCGTTGCTAAACGGATTGGGCTAGTGCGCACGATGGTGTTCACACACATCCCTGCGAGCTTGTTGCTTGTTGGCGTTGTGTTTATGCCAAATGTGTGGCTCGCAATGACACTCTTTATTCTGCGTGGCCTGCTTTCACAAATGGATGTTCCGGCACGCCAAAGTTACGTGATGGCGGTTGTGACTCCACCCGAACGCGCTGCTGCGGCCAGCATCACCAACGTTCCGCGCAGTCTTGCAAGCGCACTTCCACCAATTGCAGCGGGATGGATGCTCGATCAATCCAACTTTGGGTGGCCGCTTCTTGCATGCGCAGCGCTCAAGATCACCTACGACTTGTTGCTACTTGTCCAGTTTCGGCACGTGCGGCCGCCCGAAGAACAGTAATTATCGTTTTGTAGGAACGAGGGTTCCTTTAACGATCTGTTGTTGCAAGTCGCGCTTCAAAAACTTGCCTGCAGCGTTTCGCGGCAATGGCTCGTTGATGATCACAACCTGAGTCGGGATCTTATGCTTGGAAATCTTGTTATCGAGAAATGCCCACATTTCTTCAGCAGTAATCGTCATGTTGTCGTTTGGATAAATGGCAACTGCAACTTCTTCGCCAAGACGCTCGTGCGGCACACCAAAAACTGCAGCCTCGTGAATTGCTGGGTGTTCATAAATTGCGCTTTCAACTTCGGCGCCATAAATGTTTTCGCCCCCACGCAAGATCATGTCTTTGACGCGGTCTTCGACATACACGAAGCCATCTTCGTCTAGTCGACCCAGGTCTCCCGAGCGCAACCAACCGTCAACGATTGTTTCCTTCGTTGCGTCTGGACGATTCCAATAGCCACGAATCAACATCGGTCCAAAGAACCAGATCTCGCCCGACTTGCCAACTGGTAGTGGATTGAGATTTTCGTCGCGAATTTCTACGCGCATTGGTAACACAGCACGGCCTGTTGAAGTTGGATGTGACAGGTAGTCAGAACCGGTGATGCCAGGGCCAAATGCGTTGGTCTCGGTCATGCCGTAACCCAATTGTGGGCTTCCGTTCTTGATTTTGTCGTTGACCTTACCCACGAGAGATGTTGGCGACGGTGCACCACCGCCACCCACTGCGCGCAAACTCGATGAGTCGTACTTGTCAAACGCTGGTGAGTTCACCAAGTCCCAGCTCTGTGTTGGTACACCAACAAAGTTGGTGATCTGCTCGCGCTCAATCATCTCGAGAGCCTTCTCGGCATCCCATTTGTACATAATTGCGAGCTTGAGACCTGCAAAAAAACAGCTCATCATCACAGGCACGCAACCAGTTACGTGAAACAGCGGAACGATCAAAATAAACGACGTTGGAATCTCAGGCCCAGTTACTTCTTTAAGTTTTGTGCCGGCCAACGTGAGCACTGCGTTGCGTGAAGAGAACCCCATCAACGACGAGACAATTGCTCGGTGCGTTGATACCGCACCCTTTGGTCGACCAGTTGTTCCAGAGGTGTACAAAATTGTTGCGTCATCGTCTGGGTCTATCTCTGCGCCCGGATGCGCGTCACCAAGCGGCAACGCTTCTTCCCACTTATCGACGCCGGCGGCAACTGGTTTATCAGTGCGTACGGCAAGCACTTTTATTCCAAGCTTTGCGCATGATGCAGCGCCAACGTCATATCGCTCTTGGTCACAGATGTACACGGTCGCACCAGAATCTTCGAGTGCAAAGTTCATTTCGTCTTCGGTCCACCACGAGTTCATTGACACGTTGACAGCACCAGCCGAGATAATCGCTGCAAACGAGATCACCCATTCTGGATAGTTGCGCATCGCAACTGCTACGCGGTCGCCTTTTTTAACTTTGTAGGTATTTACAAGCAGCGAGGCAAGCGCATCAACATGCTGCATCGTTTTGGTAAACGTCCAAGTCTCGCCTTCGTAGACCAAAAAAGTCTTGTCGCCGTGATTGCGTGCGCCGGCGAAAACTAGTCCGAGGTGCGCCGGTGCATTCTTAAAAATCTGCGTCTTGACGCCAAGCACTTCTGCATCGATGAGTTCAAAAATCTGTCCAGGTGCAGTTACTGCTGCGTTCGCTTCTGTCCAACTCATTGCCACTTGATGTTCCCCTGTTCGTGTTGTGTCGCCGTTGGCGTGGAGCTGAGGGGAATTGAACCCCTGGCCTGTACATTGCGAACGTACCGCTCTGCCAACTGAGCTACAGCCCCTATTTGCCTAGCAAACCCTAGCGGGCAGCGGCTTTAGGCGACGCGTCGAAACTGACGGAGGTAGCGCTCGTTCTCGCGCTTGATGCGCAACTGCACCAACACGTAGCAATAGCCGCACAAGGCCAGCAGGCTGACCGTAAACAGATACACAAATGCGCTCGACCCGGTGGTGAACGCCAGGAAAAGTGAAACAGCGACAAAGACGGCCATGCCAACTACCAAGTTTTGGCGACGCTGGCGGACCATTGCCTGCGGGGTCAGCATTGCTGGTGCGCGGTGATGACGCACGCCTTCTGGGCGAATCAATGCGCCGGTGAGGTTGCTCAATGCACCCTGTTGTTGGCGCGATGTGCGTGCGGCTGGACTGCGGTACTGCTGCGATGGTGCGAGTGGGCGTGCCATGTTGCGCAACTGACCTTGCTGGCTGCGACCACCCGAAGATTCGAGCGAGTTGAGTTGACGACGGAAATTGCTCACCGAGTTGGATGGGCTGCCGTGCAATTTGGCTCGAACCATTGGAGGCAAGAGAACTGCGAGCCATGCGGCGCCGACGATGATCAAAATCAATTTGCTCATGAGTGGATTGAGTGTATTACAGAATGGCTACAAATAGGACAACAACGGGGTAATTTGATCTGTCACTACCGACCAAACCCTTATGTTTATTGGTCCTACTGCTCTTCGCGTCGGTAAAGGCCCTGTCGGCCGCCCGACTTCTCCCACAGCGTTAATTCACCGATCACCATGGCCCTATCGGCGCTCTTGCACATGTCATAGATGGTCAAGGCGGCAACGCTGCACGCATGCAGGGCTTCCATCTCCACCCCCGTGCGATCAACTGTGTCGACTTGAGCCTCGATAGCAATGAAATCGTCAGCGATTTCAAAATTGATGTGTACAGCGCCGATCAACAGCGGATGACACAACGGAATCATGTCGCTTGTGCGCTTGGCGGCCTGAATACCAGCAACTCGGGCAACGGCAATGACGTCGCCTTTCTTCACTTCGCGATTAGCAATCGCAGCGGTTGTCTCTGGCTTCATGAAAACTTTGCAACGCGCAACTGCACGACGGTGCGTTGCCTCTTTTGGAGTGACGTCGACCATGCGAGCATTGCCTGCTGGATCGAGATGCGAAAACTGTAAATCACCCATGTTTATTACCCATGTCTAGCCACCTATCTGGCTCATTGAACGGCGTGGCCGCACAAATGTCACGTTACCGATGTTGTGCCCCGCCCACTTGGTGCCCACCGCACGCTTGATCTCTGCAGCAATCGCATCATCGGTTGCACCTTCGCGCAACATTGCGCGCAAATCAAACTCATTGGTCGAAAACAGGCATGTTCTAAATTGCCCGTCTGCAGTAAGGCGCACTCTGTCGCAGTCGCCACAAAATGGTTTGGTCACTGATGGAATCACACCAACTGTGCCCTTGCCATCCAGATAGCGCCAGCGGTCTGCGGGCGCGGCGCCACGAGCCGGCATCAACTCGAGTGGATACACGGCAGCAATTGCGGCAACGATCTCGTCTTGGCCAACTACTTGATTGTTGTCCCACGTGCCTTGCGCATCAAGCGGCATGAACTCAATGAACCGAACTTCAATGCCTTTGTTGCGGCCAAATGTTGCGAGGTCAACAATTTCATCTTCGTTAATACCGCGTTGCACAACTGCATTGAGTTTGACTGGTGAAAAACCTGCGGCAATCGCAGCATCGATTCCGTCGAGCACATGCTCGAGTTCGTCACGTCGGGTCATCTCATAAAAGCGTTCGCGCTTCAGTGTGTCGATTGAGATGTTGATGCGCTCGAGCCCTGCTTCGCGCAGCTCTTGCGCAATCAGTCGCAGTGTTGCGCCATTAGTAGTGATTGCAAGATCGATTGGTTTGCCTGCTCGCGGCGAGTTGGCGGTTGCAGGAACAATCAACCCTGCAAGTTTTTGCACCAACACGGGCAAGTGTGCGCGCATTGTTGGCTCGCCGCCGGTGAGGCGAATGCCGTCAACATCAAAGTGGTTCACACAAATAGATGCGAGGCGATGCAGTTCTTCATACGTAAGCACTTCGGTGCGAGGCAACCATTTCATGCCCTCTGCAGGCATGCAATACGTACAGCGGAAATTGCAGCGATCGGTAATCGAGATGCGCAAGTCGCGCACGGTTCGCCCAAATGGATCGATCAATTCCATTGCAACAGCCTACGGGCATGTGGCAAAGCGCTAGCCCAGCAAATCACCGATGACGTAGACATCAACTTCGGTGCCAGCCTCAATACCCGTGCTATCTGGCACGTATGCGAGGCCGTTGGCAAGAGCGGTGGATGCAAGTTGGTGGCTGCCTTGTGGGCCAGTGTCGCGCACATGCAAGCGACCGTCACCTTCAAAGCTGCCAAACACTCGCACGTAGTGCACCTTGCCGTCTTGCTTACGCTTAATCGGCGCATCCAACACTGCTTTGACCGTTGGGCGCAATAAGTCGCGCGTGTGCCCCATCATTTTGCGCAGTGCAGGCCTTGCAAGCAACTCGTAACTGATCATTGAAGAAACTGGGTTGCCTGGCAATCCAAAAATTGGCACCACTCGCCCGTCGGATGCTTGAAGTTGTCCAAACGCAAATGGCTTTGCGGGCTTAATCGCAAGTTGCATCCACTGCATCTTCGCAATGCGCGACAACACTGCCTTCACCACGTCAAAGTCACCCATGCTGACGCCACCGCTCGTCACGATTGCATCGCATCGCTCAATCACGTCAAGCAACACTCGCTCAAGCAATGCTTCATCATCTTTGATTATTCCCAAGTTGATCACTTCACACCCCGAAGCAGCGATCATTGCATCAAGCATCGTCAAATTACTTTCACGAATCTGCCCAATCTTGAGCGGCGAAC
>CAINTF010000292.1 GCA_903853285.1 uncultured Acidimicrobium sp.
AAAGCGCATAGAAACAATGTCTTGGTCGCGTTCTGGCAAATCGCTCAGGGTTCTCTCCACTGCCTCTCCGAGTTGGCGCCTCTCGGTCGACTCGCTCGGATCATTGGTCGCATCGCCACTCGCAATTGTGTCGCCGACCGTGAGGTCGTCAGAGTCACTCCCAACAGGGGCGTCGAGGCTCGTTGTTGACAACGCAAGTTGCATTACATCCAACAGTTTTTCAACAGTCATCTGCGTGCGCACGGCTACTTCGTCTGGTGTTGGGTCACGCTCGAGTTCAGCAGCGAGTTCGCGCTCTGCGCGATGCACGCGATTTACGATTTCCATCATGTGACCTGGAATGCGAATGTTGCGTCCTTGGTCTGCCATTGCTCGAGTCATTGACTGGCGAATCCACCAGGTCGCATAAGTCGAAAACTTAAAACCTTTTTCGTAGTCATACTTATCGGCCGCATGCATCAGACCGATATTGCCCTCTTGGATCAAGTCGGCGAGTTGTAGTTCTTTGCGGTCATACCGACGCGCGATAGAGACCACAAGCCTCAAATTGGCCCGCACCATGTGCTCTTTGGCTTTGACACCTTCAGTCACGGTTCGTTGGAGTGCTCGCCTGTCGCGAACCCCGAGAGTGCCAATACCCCGCTTCAACTGTGCATCGGCTTCCAAACCATCTTTGATCGCTCTACCTAGACGCTTTTCGTCATCTGCATTCAATAGATCGACCTGACCTATCTCATTGAGATACATCCGGACTGCATCTGGACCAGTGTCGCTGCCGATTGCGTGCCTCATGCGTGCTCGCCCACTCGCTTCCCGAGCCAATCCAGTAGTTCCATCGCAGCAGCATCAGCCATGGTTGCGTTATCAAGTTCTTCCAGCAAAATACGTGCGTCACGATCGGCACGAATTTCATCAGGATCAGTGATGCGATTGCGATTCGATAGTTCGCGACGAACTGCAGCCGAGATCAGGTTCTTCGCCTCACTAAATGGATCTGAATCGATATCGGCAACCGCAGCGCGCTCAATGACTTCTCGCGCTTCAGGGTCTGCGGCCTCAAGGGCACTCGTAATACTGCCCGTCACCGAAGCAACCGCCAAATATGCTCGGCGATATACGTCATCCGAGAACAGACTCTCGCTCATCCATGTCGCAATAGCATTCCAGTCCTGCACCATGATTGCAAGAGCCACAAATTCGGCATTTTCGCGGCGCGACGAGTCAGCTGTTGGGCTAGTGCGCACTTCTGGTTTGCGACTACCTCGTTCAGCCAACTGCATGAGGTCGGCAGCAGGAATACCCACGTGGCTCGCAACTTCTCCAGCGTAAATCTTGCGCACGTTCTTGTCAGGGTGTTCGTTGATCACAGCCATTGCTTGCTGAGCCGTGCGCGACCGAGCTTCGGGGGATGCAATTGACCCAGCATCGAGCGCGCGCTGCAATCGAAAACCCAAAAACGGTTTGGCATCTTTGATCGCAGCAGCAAGTGCATCAGGATTTGTCATTGCGAGTTCACCCGGGTCTTTGCCGTCTGGAAACTTGGCTACAAAAACCTGCAGCTTGTATCGACTCTCCCACTCATAAAAACGTTCTGCGGCTCCCTGACCTGCTGCGTCTGCATCGAATGCCAGAATCACTTTGTTCGCAAAACGCTTCAATAGACGAACATGCTCTTCAGTCAATGCAGTACCGCACGTGGCAACCGCACGAGTGATGCCCGAGCGATGAAAGCCAATCACGTCGGTGTATCCCTCACAAACAATTACCTCGTCCGAAGCAACGATGTCCTGCTTAGCCCAATTGAGACCGTACAACGTTTTTGATTTTGCATAAATCGTTGTTTCAGATGAGTTTTTATATTTGGCTGGGTCGGTGCTTCCTGGCAAAATACGCCCTCCAAAAGCAACAGCATCACCCGCATCGGTAAAAATTGGAAACAGCACTCGGGCACGAAAAGAGTCCTGAGCCTTTCCACGCTTATTCACAAATGCGAGTCCAACTTCTTTGAG